>NZ_CAUVXP010000050.1:0-34868 GCF_963555955.1 Protofrankia sp. Cas3 | reverse complement strand
CAGCGCTCACCGAGCCTGTTCATCGGGACCGGGACCAGTGGCGCCGGAGGCACAGGTACCGGGACCAGGAGCCGGCAGATAACCCCAGGCGCGCAGGGCGGCGAGAACGCGGTCGGCGGCCTGCGGCGGGTCGAGGCGGACGACGGCCCGATCGGTGCCGCGGGTCTCCCCGGCGCCGGTCAGCTGCCTGACACGTTCGCGCGCCGGCAGGGTCGCCGCCGGTGGGAGCAGGACTTTCGGACGGGGACGCAGCGGCACTCTGGTCGCAGGCAGTGATGCCGGGAGAGCGATCCGCACCACGTCGATCGGTGCACGACGGGCCGCGACCACCGCACGCAGCCCGGCGCGACGCAGCGGTGCCGTCCCCGGGTCGACCGAGAGCACCGCCGGCGCCCGCACCCGCAGCCGTTCCCGCCGTCCACCGTCAATGCGTCGTTCGGCCTCGACGACCCCGGGCGCGGTCGGGGCGAGCGACACCAGGCCGAGCGCCTGCGCCACGCCACCGATGCCGTGCCCGCGCACCCGACCGAGGCCGGCGGCAACCAGCGCCGGTACCGCACCCGAGCCGCGGCGTGGGGACCAGCTCCCGGCCACCACGATGTCCGTGCGGGTCATCTGCGCATGATCGGGGTCCCCATGATCGGGGTCCCGACGCAGGGCCGCGATCACACCCGCGGCGACCATCCGCGGGTCGGCGTCGGCGTCGGCGTCGGCGTCCACCCGGATTGCCCTTGCGGCGCCGGCGGCGAGCACCGCCCGCAGAGTGGCGTCGGCGGCGGGCGGCCCGACGGTGAGCACCGCCACCGGCACGGACCAGGCGTCACCAAGACGCAGTGCCCACTCGCAGGCCGCCTGGTCGGCGGCGGACAGGCCGGACAGTCGCTCGTCGAGGTGGACCTCGCCGGTCAGCGGGTCCACCTCGACCGCCAGCGGCGAGTGAGCCACCAGCACTGTCACCTGAAGGCCGAGGATGTCGCCGGTTTCAGCCATGGCGGAAGACGACACCGTGGCCTCCCTCCGGATAGCTCCAGGCGATCGCGCCCTGTTCGCCGCAGACCATGTAGCAGGTGCCGCATTCGAAGCACTGCTCGTAGTTGAACAGGATCCCGCCGTCGGATTTCGGCACGAACAGGTCTGCCGGGCAGGCGGTGACACATGCCTTGGTGGTGCACGTCTCGCACACGGTGGAGTCGACGGTGATGTGCGCCTGCTCCGCCACGTCGAAGCGCACCGTGTCCATGCGGTCGGTGAACGACAGCGTGTCCGCGGATGACGGGCGGGCCGGCCAGGGTAGGAAGCGTCGGGTACTCATGGCGGCGTCCCCTTTGACGATCATTGATTAGCCGAAGGTGCGCAGTGCGGCTGTACCATCCCGGACGAGGTCACGTAGTGTTACGCCGCTGCCGCGCATCCGGGCGCGCGCGATCGCCACGAGACCCCGTTTCGGACGCGGGTTCGTCACGGTGAACATGTCCTCGACGATTCCGCAGATCAGGTCCGGGTACCGCTGTTGCGTCCGCTCACCGAGCACGAGCGCCGGTGCGCGGCGCAGCTTCTTGTGGTCTGCCAGCACGAACGACGATTCAAGACGCCGTCGGTAGCCGGCGAGCCCGCGTGCGGACGTGTCACCGGCGTCCAGCGCCTCGACCGCGGTCTGGCCGGCCGCGGCGCCGGAGGCGATCGCGAAGTTGACGCCCTCCAGCCAGATCCCCGCGGCCAGGCACATCGCGGCCGCGTCCCCGGTGACCAGCATGCCGTCGCCGACCAGCGCCGGCATGGCGTCGTAGCCGCCCTCGGGGATGAGGTGCGCGCCGTACTCGACCAGTTCGCCGCCCTCGACCAGCGGATGGATCGCCGGGTGAGCCTTGAGCTCGGCGATGATCTCCTCGGGACGCCGGCGGGAGGCGGCGAGGTCGGGCAGGGACAGCACAACCCCGACCGAGATCGTGTCAAGGTTGGTGTAGACGAACCCGCCGCCGGCGATGCCGCCGGTACCGCCGAGGATCTCGATGTCGACGCCCTCGCGGTCACGGACCCCGAACCGGGCGTCGATCTCGCCCCGGGGCAGGGAGAGGACCTCCTTCGCACCTAACGTGAAGTGACGGGCGCCGGCGTTCGGGTACAGGCCGGCCTCCTTCGCCAGGAACGAGTTGACCCCGTCCGCGGCGATCACCACCGGCGCGCTCAGGTTGCCGTCGGGACGGTCGGTGCGCACGCCGGTGATCCGTCCGGTGACCGGGTCGCGCAGCAGCCCGGTGGCCACGGTGGAGGTGACGAGCGTGGCACCGTCCTTTTCGGCCAACCCCGCGAACCACGCGTCGAAGTCGGGCCGCAGCGTGGTGGCGCCGTTGTACGGCGGCCGGCCCCACTTCTGGTTGCGGTAGTCGATCGACAGCGCCTGCTCACCGGTCAGGATCATCGTCTGCCGGCGGGTGACCCACCGCTGGATCGGTGCCTGCTCGGCCCAGTCCGGCACCAGGTCGTCGAGGACCCGGCCGTAGACGACCCCGCCGAAGAGGTTCTTCGAGCCCGGGAACGGTCCGCGTTCCAGCAGTAGCACCGATTTTCCCGCTCGCGCCGCGACCAGTGCGGCCGCCGAGCCGGCCGGCCCCGCACCGACGACGATCACGTCCGCGTCATGTCCGGCGTCGGCACGGGCATCCGATGGCGCTGGCATCGGCGGGGACAGCGGGTTGGTGGCCGGACGCTTCGGGGGCGAGGCCAGGTGCCCATCCGGATAGAGATCATCCGAGGGTGGTGAGCCGCTCACGGAATGATCACCGCGCTGACGGCGGGGGCGCGCTCGCCGGCGGTGCGCTCGGTCGCGACCCCGGCCGGCCCGGCCAACTGTCGGCGCAGCTCGGCGACGACCGCGGGGGCGTCCGCGACGATCGCGAGGTCGGCCATGGCCATCATCGGCGCGCTCCCATCGAGGTTGACCGAGATCACGTGATCGGGGCTACCCAGGCCGCTGGTGTGCTGGACGGCCCCGCTGACCCCGAAGGCCAGATACAGCCGGGGCGCCACGATCGCCCCGGTGGTGCCGATCTGGCGTTCGAACGGGATCCAGTCGAGGTCGGCCACCACCCGGGTGCCGCCGAGCGACGCGCCGATCGCCGCCGCCACATCGGCGAGCAGTGCGAAGGCGTCCGCGCTGCCCATCCCGTGTCCGCCACCGACGATGCGCGACGCTTCGGTCAGCGCGATCGTCGCCGGGTCCGCCGGTAGCACCGCCAGTACCTCGGCGTCGACTACCTCGGGGTCGCCGGCCACGGCGGGATCAGGGACCGCCGGGGTGAACGTGCGGATCCGCGGGGCGAGCTGGCATGGCGCGACACCGCGGACGCCCGGGATGAGCGTGACCACCACCGGGCCGCGCATCGGTGAGTGCTCGGCGAGCCGGCCGTCGTAGCGTTCGGCCACGATCTCGTGGGCGCGTACGGCGATGGCGTTCGCGACCAGCCCCCGGCCCAGCGTTGCGGCCAGGCGCGGAGCGAAGTCCCGGCCGTCCGGGGAAGCGGGCATGATGATCACGTCGGCGTCGATCGTGCCGCCGTCGAGTTCGGCGGCCAGCACCGCGGACCAGGCTGCCGGCGCGAACTCGCCGGCCTCCCACAGCGTGACGTCGGCCGCGCTGGTCAGATCGGTCGCGGCGGCGGCCACGCCGTCGCCGACGAGCAGGACCCGCCCGCCCGCCTCCGCGGTCACCTCGTCCGCGCCCGCCGGCAGCACGCCACGGCGCACCACGACCACCCCGAGTAAGGATCGTGGTTGTGGCCTGGACGCAATGGTGGGTGGTGATCCTGACATCTACAGGCTCCTGCCGATCCGGTCGCCGTCGATCACGGCCGCATGTGCCCGCCGTGGTGCCACACAGTCTCCAACCCGGTGGACGGCGACCTCACCGGTGTCGCGCAGGGTGAGGTACAGGTCGTCCTCGGGTTCCTCGGGGACCGCCAGGACAACATGGTCGAACGGGCGTGCGGTGGTCGTCCCGGTCGGGTGGAACAGCACCTGCAGGCCGGCGTCGTCCAGGCCCAGCACCACGCTGTCCGGTATCTGGGCGATGCCCTTGCGCGCAGCCCGGATGTTCCAGCCCTCGCTGTCCAACGTCACCCCGAGACCCTGGCCGACCTGCATGTCCGGGGAGAGCACCGTAACCTCGCAGCCGCGGTCGGCGAGCAGCTCGGCAACGGACGGGGCGTGGTGGAAGCCGATCTCGTCGACGATCACGACCCGCCCGGTCGGGGACGCCGAACCGTCGAGGACCGACCGCACTGTACATATCCGGGGGTCGTCCGGGCCGGCCCACCACGGCCGCGCCGGCCGGCTCCCGGTGGCCACGACGACCACGTCTGGATGATGGTCGCGGACGTAGCCGACGTCCACCCGCACTCCGGTCTTCACCGCCACGCCGAGCGTGCGCAACTCGGCCAGCTGGTTGCGGACGAGGTCGCCGAATTCGGCCCGGCCCGGGACGGTTGCGGCCAGGCGCACCTGCCCACCCGCCTCGTCGGCCGCCTCCACCAGGGTGACGCGGTGGCCGGCGCGATGGGCGCTGATCGCCGCCTGCATCCCGCCCGGCCCTGCACCCACCACCAGCACGTCCCTGGGCCGCACCGGCATCGGGAGGATCAGTGTGCCGGCCGGGTCGCGGCCGTCCGGACCGGGTTCGATACTGCCCTGGGCGGCCCGGACAGCCTCCCGGCCGGTCAGCGGGTTCTCGATGCAGCCGAGCCAGCGGTTCAGGCCCATCCGTCCGACGCATTCCTGGTTGCACGACAGGCACAGCCGGATGTTCTCGGTCGCCCCGGCGCGGGCCTGGCGGGCGAAGTTCGCGTCCGCGATCTGCCCGCGCACGATCCCGACGAGGTCGCAGTGCCCGTCAGCCAGTGCCCGCTCGGCCTGCAGCGGGTCCTTGAACCGGCCGACACCGACGACCGGAAGGTCCACGGCACCCCGGATCGCCGACGGGATGAACAGCGCATAGCCCGGCGGGACCGCCATCGACGCCTCGATCATGTAGAGCGTGGACGTGGCGGTGCCGATGGAGGTGTTGATGTAGTCGACGGCGCCGGTCGCCTCGACGATGCGCGCCACCGCGACGCACTCGTCGAGGGTGATGCCACCCTCGATCAGCTCGTCGCCGCACAGCCGCACCCCGAGCGCGAGCTCCGGGCCGATCGCGGCCCGCACCGCCCGCACGATCTCCACGAGCAGCCGGGCCCGGTTGGCGAGGTCGCCCCCGTAGTCGTCGGTGCGCTGGTTGGTCGCCGGTGACAGGAACCCCCGCACGATCGAGGAGTGCGAGCACTGCAGTTCGATCCCGTCGAAGCCGCCTTCGACGCAGTGCCCCGCAGTTCTCGCGTAGCCGGCGACGATCTCGTCGATCTCCGCCTGGCTCACCGCCTTGGGAACCTCGCGGAACAGCGGGTCCGCCACGGGCGAGGGCGCCCACACCGGCAGCCGGGAGAACATCCCGGACGCCTGTCCGCCGTTGTGGTTGATCTGCGCGAAGATCGGGACGCCGTGCCGGTGGACGGCCTCGGTGATGCGCCGGTAGCCGGGTATCGCGTGGCGGGAGAAGCCGTGGATCAGTTTCTCGTACGGCCAGTCGGTCGGATGCACCGAGTGCTCCTCGGTGATGATCAGACCGGTGCCGCCGGCCGCCCGGGTCGCGTAGTAGGCGGCGTGCTGCTCGGTGGGCAGCCCGTCGGCGGCGTAGTTGGTCAGGTGCGCCGAGAACACGATCCGGTTCGCGACCGTGATCGGGCCCAACCGCAGCGGGCTGAACAGATGCCGATACCGGCTCATCGACCGACCCCTCGGTTGCCGCGCGCCGGGTTCGCCCGGTCCTTCGTCGCCGGCCGGAATATCCCGTCACCCACGGCGAGGGCGGCCCGGCGTCCCTCCAGCACGGCCTCATAGACGGTCCGGGGAGCGATCGCGTCCCCGACCACCGCCCCGGGCGCCGCCTCGATCTCGTCGGGCCCGAGCACGGGCAGCTCGGCGGTGTTGGTCACCAGCGCCGCACAGGCGATCTCCACCGTGGCGTCGGCGAACACGTCGTCACCGTAGAGAATGGTGCCGTCCAGCCGGGTCAGCCGGGTCCGTTTTACCAGCTTCACCCCGGCCTGGTGCAGCCGGACGTTCGCTGGCGCCAGATCGCCGGTACGGGACAGCTGCGTGCCCACCACCAGATCCGGCGAGACGAGCGTGACGTCCCGGCCGGCCGCGGCGAGCCGCTCGGCGACCGCGATCCCGGTCGAGTTACCCAACGGATCCCACACCACCACCGGACCGTCGGCCGGCAACAGATCGACCCCGGCCGCGGCCGCGGTCAGCAACGCCCGTGCGCTCAGCACGACCGCCGCCGTGTCCGGACCGCCCGGACCGCCCGGACCGCCCGGACCATCCCCGGCCAGGGACACCTCGGGAGCGGGTTCAGGCGTCGGCGCACTGACCGGGATGGGTTGCTCGCCGTCCCGGCCACCGACCGCGACGATCAGCGCGGTGCCGGCCGGCGATGTGCTCCCTTCGATGCCCGCTGCTGTGCCCGTTGCTGTGTCGGCTGCTCTGTTGCCTTCGAGACCGGCTTCGATGCCGGCTTCGATGCCGGTGCGGATGGTCACCCCGAGCCGGGCGCACTCCGCCGCCAACCAGTCGGTGAGGTGGGTGAACCGGGACCGCCCCGCGCCCGCGGACGCCGCCACCAGCGCCCCGCCCAGGCGGGGTGCGCGCTCCAGCAGCGTGACGTGATGCCCGCGCAGCGCCGCGACCCGCGCGGCCTCCAACCCGGCCGGCCCACCGCCGATCACCGTCACCGCAACGGGTACCCGCGCCTGGCCGGCCACCGGTGAGTCGGTCGTCTCATGGCCGGACGACGGTTCACCCACACAGGACACCAGCGGATTGCGGTTGTCGCGTACCTGGCACACCTGGTTGCACAGAATGCACGGACGCGGGGCCCGGCCGGCCCGCACGGTTGCCACCAGCTCCGGGTCGGCGATCTGCGCCCGGGTCATCTCGACCGCGTCGGCGACGCCGTCCGCGAGCGCCGCCTGCGCCATGTCGACGTCCACCACGCTGCCCTGCAGGATGACCGGGACGGCGTGGACGCCGCCACCATCCGGGCCCTGCGTGCTGTCCGTGCTGTCCGGGCCGTTCAGCGCTGCCCGGATGGTGGCGGTGAGCTCGCGGTTGAAGCCGGGCTCCACGTGCATGTCCGGCCGGGTCGCGGCCACCGTGAAGATCGACCCGCGGACCACCACCAGGTAGTCGTACAGCCCGGCCAGAGCGCGGGCGATCTCGACCGCCGCCGCCGGGGTGACACCGGCCCACGGAGCCAGCTCGTCGCAGGACAGCCGCAGCCCGACGATCGCGTCCCCGGCCGCGGCGCGGGTGGCGGTCAGTACCTCCCGCGCGAACCGCAGCCGGTCCGTGCCGTAGTCGTCGCCGCGGGTGTTCGTCAGGCCCGACAGGAACTGGCGCACCAAGCTGTACTGGCCGGCGTTCACCTCCACACCGTCACAGCCGGCGGCGATCGCCGTACGGGTGGCCTCGGCGAAACCGCGCACGACAGCGTCGATGTCGCCTGGTTCCATCGACTTGGGAACCTCGCGGGTGTTCACCTCCGGTACCTGCGATGGTGCCCACAGCTCCCGCTGGGAGTACGCCGAGCTGCCCTGCCCACCCGCGTGCCCGAGCGCTGCGACCAGCACGGTGCCGTACGGGTGCACCGCGTCCGCGATCGCCCGCCAACCCGCACCGCAGTCGGCGGCGAGGGGAGCCCGTTCGTACGGCCAGTCCGACGGATGGACCGACGCCTCCTCCGTCACGATCACGCCGACGCCCCCGGCCGCCCGCCGGGCGTAGTAGGCCACCGATCGCGACGAGAACGCCCGGCCATGGCACAGGTTGGTCTCGTGCGGCCCGAACAGCACCCGGCTCGGCGCGTTCCGGCCACCCAACGTGAATGGATCTGTGAGCAGCATTGTCGACCTCAGACGTCCTCAGTTTTCCTCAGTTTTCCTCAGTCTTCGTCAGGCTTCGTTGGCATGCGTGCCGTCCTCGGCCGAGAACCGCGCCGGGCGCTTCTCCTGCCGCGCGAGGATCGCCTCGGCAAGATCCGGCCAGTCGAACGACGCATCCATCAGTTCCACCGATGCCGCGAGCGCCTCGGTACGGGACCGCTCGGCATCGGCGTAGACCTGCTGTTTGATAACGGTAAGCGAGCGAGGAGAACAGTTCGCGGCCAGGTCGCGGGCGTAGTCGAAGGCAGCCCCGAGTTCCGTTCCCGCCGGGACGACCCGTTGCACCAGGCCGATGCGGTGCGCTTCGTCGGCATCTATCGTGCGGCCTGACAGCAGCAGGTCCATGGCGTTCGGCAGGCCCACCAGCCGTTGCAGCAGCCAGGATGCGTTGTACTCGGCGACCAGTCCCAGTCGGGCGAAGGCCGTGGTGAAGATCGCGTCCTTGCTGGCGAAGCGGATATCCGCGCCCAGCAGCAGGCCGAACCCGATGCCCGCGACCGCACCGTTGACGGCCGCCACCACTGGTTTGGGCGTGCACACGGCGGCGTCCGCGGTAGCGGCCGAGCCCGGCAGGAACTCGCGCAGGGTTTCCGCACCCTGTGCGAGCAGCCCGAGATCCGCACCCGAGCAGAAGCCCTTACCCGCGCCGGTCAGCACGATGGCGCGTACCCGCGGGTCGTCGTCCGCCGCGCGCATCAGCTCGACGTAGCGATCCACCATCGGCGGCGTGAGCGCGTTGCGCTTGTCCGGTCGATTCAGCGTGATGGTGGCAACGCCTTCGGTCACCTCGTAGCGCACGGTGTCGACCCGGTCGTCTCCGAGCACTTCGGTCATACCGGACTCCCTCGGGTTCGGATCGGATCGTGTCGGTGTTCGTGCGGCATCCAGCAGACCAGATGTCGGGCCCACGTGCATACCACGGGCAGCGGGCGATCATCGGCAGGTGATCGTGCGCTTGGCGCATGGTCCACCCGAGAGCGCCCAGACCCCTCGGCCGGCCCCTGGCGCGGCGTCGAGGTAGATCGTCGTTTACCCGGTTCCCCTTGTTCGATCATTCGATCGTGGGTGTTGTCGGGCTGAACATCCGGCGAGACGTTGGCAATCATCAATTGTTCTTGTGTTGGAATTGTTGTCTTGCGCACATCGGATGGCGGCTCGTATGGGTGATGTGCCCACCACGGGGATGCGTCCAGGGGTGCCCGGCCCGGCGAGGTTGTGACCTGCTGGTTTCGGTCTCTGTGCGGATGGCGGCCAGGCGGGCGGTCTGCTTGTCGTGGATCAAGACCTGATGATCGCTTGAAGCAATTATCTACAGAAAAACAATGCCACGGCTGATGCGGTGCGTGGGCGGCTGTCTGCTCTTTAGAGCGCCCGGCAATAGGGGATGCGGCGTCGCGGCGCTGGGGCACGCATTTCGCTTCGTTGTCGTCGGCCTAGGTAGAACACCGCTACCTGGGCCTCCTCCGCCTCGCGATCTACGCACCCCAGTCCCGCTCCTTGATCCACGCCCCTATTGCCGGGCGCTCTTATCGGCGTGGACCTGATCGGCGCGGGCGGAGAACCGCCGGATCGAGGTGACCTCGGAGCGTCGCTACGACCGTTTGAACCCGCCGCTCATTTATTCCGGTGGTAGGTGAAGGATTCGCGATTGCCGCTATTTTTAGCGGTATGTACGATGCCTGGTCCGACTTCAGTAGTGGTGACTATCTGGCTGGCGTCTTGGATATTGTTGGCGTAGCCGCTGGCGGGGCAAACATTGGCTTTTGCCGTGCGGCCGAAGCTGAATCTAGGATTGCTCAGAATATGACGCGTGCGCCAGCGGTGCGCAGGTCTGCTTTCCATAATATGCGTCGCGCCCATAGGATGGCAAGCGAGCGTTACGGGCGTTACGGTTCGTATTCTAATCGAGCTGGATGGGGAGCAACTGGAGTCTATGAGGGACGATACTACCTACATCATCGACACCACTTCTTCTGACGGTGAGTGAGGGCTCTGGCCGGTTCCGGTCAGGAGTAAAATCGAATTTCTTATAATTCATCCCCATCGTGATTGCAGGAGGTGGCGGGCCCGCCCCATGGGCGTGGCCCGCACTTGCTCATGGACATAATAGTAAAATTTCAATGTTTCGTTGCGGAGAAGATGGTTCCGTATCTGTCCGATGGTCCATCTATGCTCAAATCAATCCGCAAAGTGAGGGCAGGGATCAGGATGGCGGAAGATCTTGATTCGTATAATTCCGCGCTCGCCCCCGCGTGGCCCGTTGTTTCGGTCGCGGCTTTTATTGTTTCCATTTCTGTCTACGCAATTATTCACGCCCTTGTTCCGAGAGGGACTTCGTCCTTGGTGGGGAATATTGGATTCGCCCTTTCTTGTGGAACAGTAGCGTTTCAGGTAATTATTAATCTGCGGCGTAAATCTGCTAAATTTATTGACCGTAAACCGATCAAGCTGCTTTCCCTGGTCGCCTTTCCATCAATTCTAGACTTTGGCATAATTGCTTTCATATCAGTGCCCTTCTATTTTCTTGGACCGGCTCGTTGAGGGACATCCGGGGCTGCTGTGACGGGACGAAAATGTCGGTGTACTGGTCGGTATCGGACGTTCTTGGCGTGAGAGAACCTGTGAACCAGTGAGGCCGTCTCGGACTGTCATGCCGGGTCGCTGCGCTGGCGGGCCGGTGTAGCCGGACCTTCACCGCCTCCAGCAGCAGGCCCACATGCTGATTGAAAACGAGCACCTCCGACTTCTTCTTGCCTGGCCGGTACCGAATTTCCGCCGATGAATGGAAGCGGATCGTGTTAGACGCCGTAGTCCAAGTTTTGCTGATCGACAGGGCCGTGACGCCGACGGCAACACCGCCACGATCGGCTACGACCTCGATGGAAAGGTTACTTCCCGCGCTGACGGGAAGGGCACGGTAACCTACACCTACGACTCGGCCAGCGAGCATCGGGGGCTGGTGACCGCGCTCAACGTCGGCGCTGGCAGCGCCCCGTCGACGTTCGCGGCGTCGTATGACGCGGACGGGAAATTGGTCAGTCAGACCTATCCGAACGGGGTGGTGGCCAGTACCCGGTTCGACAACAATGGCAACCCCCGGTCGTTGTCGTATGCGAAGTCGGGGACGACCTGGTTGACGTTCAACCAGACCCGGTCGGTTTTCGATCAGGTGGGGGCGGATGCCGGCCCGGCGAACAGCACCGGTCTTACCTATGATCCGGCCGGCCGGCTGACCCAGGTGGCCGATACCCGGGCCTACGGCGGTCCGGTGATTTGCTCCACCCGGCAGTAGGGCTACGACGCCGAGTCCAACCGCACGAGTCTGGTTAACCATCCCGACGCGGGCGGGAACCCGACGAGTGGGAACTGCTCGTCGACGACCACCACCCCGGATTTCACGTTGAACTCCGGCTACGATCAGGCCGATCGGCTCACCAACACCGGCTACGGCTATGACCTGTTCGGGCGGACCACGACGCTGACGGTTGCCGGTGGGGCGGCGGCGAGTGTGGGTTACTACGTCAACGACATGGTTGCCTCCCAGATCCAGGGATCGACCAGCCGTAGCTACGCCCTGGACCCGGCGCGGCGGATCCGCTCCTGGACGCAAGCCTCGACCACGTCGACGAACCATTACGCCGACGGCGGCGACAGCCCGGCGTGGATCGGGGTGTCCGACCGCACGTGGACCCGGAACATCACCGGGATCGGTGGGGACCTCACTGCGATCCAGTCCAACACCGGCACGGTCACGGTCCAGCTGACCAACCTGCACGGCGGTGTGGTGGTGACCGCCGACGACACGACCACCGTCAGTTCGCTCGCCAGCTTCGCGGACAGCACCGAGTTCGGCCTGCCGGTCTTCGCCTCCGCCGCCTACCCCCGGTACGGCTGGCTTGGAGGCAAGGAGCGTTCCGCCGACACCCTCGGCGGCCTGGTCCTGATGGGCGTCCGGCTGTACAACCCGCTCACCGGACGGTTCCTGCAGGTCGACCCGCTCCCCGGCGGTAACGCCAACCCCTACGATTACTGCGCTGGCGATCCGATCACCTGCACTGATCTTAACGGTCAGTGGGGCTGGCGGTCGGTCCTCAAGTTCACAGCTGTCGCGGCCGGTGTGATCGGTGCCGTCGCATGCGGGGCTACGGTCGTGTGCGGTGTCGCGGTGGGTATAGCGGCCGGCGCTGCGGCCTATGCGGCGGAGAACGCGGGAACCAGCGACTGGAGCTGGTCGGGGTTTGCTCTCTCAGCGGCAGTCGGCGGCTTGTCGGGTGGGATCGTAGGTGGGACAGGCTCGGTAGTAGGCACTACCCCTGCACTCGCGCCCAGCCGGCTTGGAGCAGCAGTGTTTCGCTCACGAGGTGTTGGCGCAAAGAGTAGACTATTTGGTGATGTTTATTCGGGTGCGCGTAAGTCGGGATGGCTAAACGGGGGTAGGAAGTATGGGCTAGGTTGGAGTGGTAAAAGCTTGAAGCCGTACGGAATTAGGGGGGCAAGAACAGTATTTCGAGCGAAGTTTCACGGGCGGCATATCGACCTTCTTCATGGTCCGCGGCGGTAGGTAATGGATAGCATTGAGCGTGAGCTGAGAGAGGGTTTCGGTGATGTTGCACGAAGCATCTCCACGCATCCAGTGCAGTTTGATCCGCGCCTTATCGATATCTGGATCGATTTGGACGATGGGCTAGATATAATCATCTCGCCTTCGGAAAGCGGAGAGTCTGCCCGAATCAATATTTGTTTCTACGTTTTTGAGCCGGTTTCTCGTGCAATTATTGTACAACTTATCCGCCAACTCGCGACGCGCCAGGCAAGTGTCTCATTGTGCCGTGGAATATTCTTTCGATATGTTCGACTGGTTGTGAAAGTCGGCTCTCAGGAATGGATATCTCGGAGGCGATACCGCGGTGAGCTAGAAAGTTGGGAAAAAGATCTTAAGGGGAAGTGAACCGCTCCGGGCGGCGTAGGTACTCTGGCCTTCGGCGCCGCTGGCGATGATTAGCGGTGGGGGTTCGAGTGGGATCGGGCCGTGGCTACGGGCTATTCGGTCCATGGGTAAGTGCCCGGCCTGATGTAGTGATGGTGCCCTCGCCCGAGATGATCGGGTCGGGGGCGTCATCACATCCGGGGCCCGGCTCTTCCCCCGTGGGAGTCGGGCCCGCGGACGTTCGGGGGCAGGTCAGAAGCGGAGTTCGCCGTTCTCAACACCGTCGATGAACGCAGCCACTCCGCCTTCGAGAAGGCGAGGACGGGCTCGTTCGGGCGGGTCGAGTCGCGGACGATCATCCCGCCGTCATGCGCTCCGGCTTCCACGCATATGCCTCCGGCGCCGTTGGAGAAGCTGGAGATCTGCCAGTCGACCAGCTCCGGGTTGAAACCGGTCAGGTCAGGCTTACGGGTACGGCTGTGACTGTCGGACATGATGATCCTTTTCTGTGGGTGGGTGTTGGTGCACGCGCGGGCCCGCGCCGCACACCCCTGCTGACGAGGGACGGGGCAGGGCAAGGCGGACCGGCGCGTGATCAGGACGGCTCCTCTCCGGCCGGGGGCGGAACGGTACGGCCGGAGAGGAGCCGGGCTCAGACCCCCTGCCGGGGGTGGAACGGGAACGCGATCGGCACAATCCGGCCGTCGATGTTGCGGCTGCGGGCGTGATGATCCGTAGCGGACACGGTTGGGAACGGCAGGAGCACTTCGACCGGTTGCCGGTTGGGTCCGTAGACGACGATCGCGAACAGGACGGCGTCCGCCGGAACATCCGGATGAGCCGGAATTGGCGGTAAGACGTGCCGGCTCATTCGCGCCGCCTCCGGCGGCCGGCGAGTGAAGGGCTTCTGCGGTACCACGACATCCCCCATTCGTGTCCTGTGCGGGCGGCCGGCCGGTTATCGTGCCGACGCGACACATTCCATGACGGTGCGCGACCAGGGGCCACCCGCGTGGGCATGGCGTCACGGGTCACGCACGCCGCACGCACAGACCACGCCGCACGCACAGACCACGCCGCACGCACAGACCACGGAGAGGCGCACGGTGGACGATGAGCAGGCACTCGCGCACCTCGCGGGCCGGATACGTTAGCTCCGCGAGGCGGCCGGCATCGTCAACCGGACCGAACTGGCACGGCGGGTGCGGTTCGACCGGTCCGCGGTCAGCAAGGCCGAAAGCGGCAAGCACCTACCGGCGGTGGGCGGCGACCGGACCGGACCCGCTGACTGTCGCCGAGGTTGAGGACCAGGTCGACCAGCACGCGGCGATGTTCACCACAACCGCCCATGAGGCCCTCGCCCCGATGGTGTTCACCACGTGGCGGCAGGCGGAGGGCAGGCTTCGGGAGGCCACCCAGCTGCGCGCCCATCAACGTCTCACCGTGGCCGCGGGCTCCTGCGCCTACATGCTGTGCCGGCTTGCGTTCAACCAAGGTGATCCGACGACGTCGCGGCGGTTCCTCACCCTGGCCGGGGACCATGCCGAGGACGCCGAGGAACCGGTGTTGGCCGCGTCCGTCGCCGGGATGGCCGCCTACGAAGCACGCGGGCATGCCGCGGCCGGTAACACACGGTCCGCGCGGGACGCGTTGGACCGGATGCGACGGTCAGCGGTCGACCTACCCGCCCGACCGGGAGTTGCCGCCGGTCCGCGACTTCCACGACGCTCTGTCCGCCCGTCCCCGTCCCCGTCCCCGTCCCCGTCCCCGTCCCCGTCCCCGTCCCCGTCCCCGTCTCGCCTTGACCGCCGGGAGCGCCCTGTGACCCTGATCTTTGGACCGCCGTCCCCCGCCCGGCAGATCCCCACCGTGCTCACCGAACGGTTGACCCTGCGGGACTGGCGGGCCGAGGACATCGGCCCGTACTCGGCGATGACCCAGCATCCGGACATGTCCCGCCACACCGGCGGCGGACCCATGGACGACGAGGCGGTGTGGCGTCATGCAGCGTTCCAGCTCGGCCACTGGGCGTTGCGCAGCTTCGGTATGTGGATCGTCCGGGATCGGCTGTCTGGGGAATTCATCGGCCGGGCCGGACTGTACGAAGAGTTGGGCTGGCCGGGTGTGGAGGTGGCCTGGACGGTGCGCCGGGACCGGTGGGGGCAGGGCCTGGCGCCCGAAGCCGGGATGGCGGCGGTGGAGTTCGCCTTCGTCCACGTCGGTGTCGAGCGGGTCATCTCGATCTGCCACCCGGACAACATCCAGAGTCGTCGCGTGATGGAGAAGGTCGGCCTGACCCTGGACGGCGAGTGGTCCCTCCACGGCCGGCCGAGCGTGGTATACGCCATCAGCCGGGCCGAGTGGGATGCACGTACCCGCGGCTGACCTCGGTCAGGCCGGCCCGTATAGAATGTCTTCCTCGTGGTCGATGTCGGCAACGTGTATGTCACCATCGGTGATGAAAGTTGAAAATATCTTGACTCGAGAAATGAATTCATGCAGAGAGCCGCGATGGTGGAAGCCACTCCTGGTCATCTTATCCGTCGCGGGTGGCGTCCTTGTGTTCATCGCCATTGATGCGGGGGTCGAACCAATATTGGTTACGGCTGTTTCCTTGTCTGCGGGAATTAGTGTCAGGGTATGGCGTCGTACTCGGCGTTGGCAGACCGAATCTGCCACTCGTCATCGTCCATGGTGACGCGTGGAGTGGCCGTTTATCGACGAGGTGGTGGCGGCCTTTCGATACGCAGGCGAGATCGGCTTGGCCGGAGCCTGGTTCGAACGCAGGAGCGAACGCAGGAGCGAGCGGACGTCCGGTGCTCCCGATGTGACGTCGGAGGTGATGGTGCCGTTCGCGGTGACCTGTACCGCCATGGGTGTGCCGTGCGCTCCGAACGTGGGTCCCACGGTGAAGCCCTCGTCGCGCAGGACGGGGGAACGTAGCCCCAACGCTCGGTTCTCGTCGTCGTCTCCGGTCGAGATGACGAGCAACGTCGGCCCGTCGTGGGGTAACGCCGCGTCCCAGTCCTTCAGCTCGTCCAGGATCTCCCGGCAGAAGCCGCAACCCGGATTCCAGAAGAGCAACAGAACCTCCGTCCCGCGAAAGTCGCCGAGGCTGACGGGATGCCCGCTCAGGCCCGGCAGTGTGAAGGCGGGCGCCGTTTCCCCCCACCGCCGGCCGTGTGTCGCAGCCGTGGGTGCGGCCGCTGCCGCGTTCTTGCGTGTACCCGCCATCGGCAGGGTGCGACTATCCATGCCGGCTGCCTGCTCGACCAACTCGCGGATTCGCTCCGGGCCACAGGCCGGCGAGCTTCGTACGGTTCCGTCCGGGTAGACGAGGCTTGCGCACGGTGTACCCGGCGCCTGATAGGCGTCGGCTGTCTCCCGATCCTGCTGCAGCAGGACGGGTGCTATCCCGTGTGGATTGGTCTTGGCCTGGTTGGCTTCGGGTGTGCCCCGGCTGATCAGGGCGAGGGTCAGCGTGCCCGCATGGTCATGCTGCCAGCGGCCCACCTCCGGCAGGAGTAGGCCGCACGGCCCGCACTCGGGGTCGGAGAAGATCAGTAGGACGGGCAGACCAGGGGCGAGCAGAGCATCCAAGGTGACCAGACTTCCGGCGAGGTCGGGCAGGCGGAAGGTTGGCGCGCGGCCGACGGCGACGGCTGGGTACGGCGTGTCCGCCGTTGTCCGCGGGCCGCCTGCCTTCATCTCCAGGTCCGCCATCTCCAGGTCCGCGACGCGGGCCGCCAACCGGCCCTGCGCGCGCAGTAGCCGGATCAGAACCACGCCCTGGACCGCCAGCAGCGCGATCGCGAGTACCCCGCCGCCCAGTTCCACCCGCTGCCGGTCGGTCATCGTCCCCAGCCAGCCCAGGACGCTCACGCCGGCATCGGTACGGCCTGACCCGACAACGACTCCCGCCAGGGCGATCAGGACGAGATTGCGCACCAGCGTGGGCCAGCCGATGGGCTCGGCGGACGCCGATCCAAAGCAGTGGCATGGGGGAGTGCGTCCGCGCACCAGCTGGTAACCCACGGCGACGGTGAACAACAGCAGCAGGCCGAACGCCGCGAGCGCCCCTGCCCAGGCTGAAACGGTGGGAACAAGGGAGCCTGCGACCGCCAGCTCAACAACGGGGAGGAGAACGGCGAACGGCGGGGCCAGCAATGCCGGCACTCCGAAGTCGAGCATGGCCTGGCGCGCCCCGGCGCGATCAACCAGCTTTGCCGTCCCCGACCCGACGAATATCGTCGCGAGCAGCAGCCGGACAACCATCAGCACAATATCCATGGAAGACGCCGTCCTCATCTGGCGAGGCTTCTATTGCCGTGTCCGTTGGGCCGGTTCGCTGAAAGTGCCGGAGCCGACCGGCGGGGAGGTCATCGCGCATAGCACTCGCCGTTGCGACAGTACGTACCGGATCGGCAGCAGCGGCCGTTGCAGCAGGTCTGTCCGGCGGGGCAGCAGCGGCCGTTGTTGCAGGTGGTTCCGCAGGTTCCGTTGCAGCAGGTGGTTCCCGATGGGCAGCAGCGGCCGTTGCAGCAGGTCTGTCCGGCTGGGCAGCAGCCGCCGTTGCAGCAGGGATGTCCGGTGGGACAGCAATAGTTCCCGCAGTCGACTGGATAGCCGGAAAGACAGCAGCCGTCGCCGCTGCAGACATAGCCGGGAGCGCAGCAGTAGGTGGTGCAGCACGTTGCCCTGGACGTGCAACAGTAGTTCCCGCAACATGTTCGGCCGGACGCGCAGCAGTGACCGCCACAGTCAACCGGATACCCGGTGGGGCAGCCGCTGCTCGCCGCCTGCTTCACGGCGTAGTCCACGGCGTTTTTCGCCAGCTCCTTGCCTACCTCTTTGGCTACCTCCTTGCCTACCTCCGCCAGCTCCCTCCTCACCGCGGGGTTTCCGCGTAGCGAGGAGCACCCCAGGACGAGGAAGGATGCGCAGCCGATCAGCGTGGTCAACAGTTCACGCCGTCCTGTTATCTTCATCCTCAGGGCTCCCGCGAGCTCGTCACGAGGCGCGGGGCGGCCTTGGTTGGCCGTGAGCGCCGGGTTTGTCCTGCTCGCTCCCGCAGGGCCGGGCGAGACGCCTCCCGCGAAGACCCGGCGTCCGGTCTTCGGCCGAGGGGTCGCCTCGAGTTGAGGATGCAGGCAGCGCGGAGAATGGGCAAGATGTCGACTGTTGCCTTTCTGGACGGGTATGGGAAACTCGACATATGGGGGGCTGCGCGCCGGGTTTCGGCGCTGAGCTGCGTCGTCGGCGAAAGGCCGTCGGGCTGTCGCTGACCGAGCTGTCCGCGATGCTCCACTACAGCAAGGGCTATCTGAGCAAGATCGAGAATGAGAAAAAGGCGCCGAGCCCTGAGCTGGCGCGCCGTTGCGACAGTGTCCTGGGCGCCGATGGAGCGCTACTGGTTCTGGCACCGGGACGACGGTCCTATCTCCGGCGGCGCGTCCGAGACGATGCAGCTGGTGAAGGGTTGACCGGCGGGTACCGCCTCCCGGATGCGGCGCACCCTGCCGCACGGCGCGACGAGGCCGGGTGCGTGCCGCTTGGCCCCGGCGCGACGGTCACGACGCTCGCCGCGGTCGGGTTGGCTGCTCAGCACGACCGGACCGCGGCCGGATTCCAGGCGATGTTCATCCAGCTGCGTCGGCTCGGCATGACGATAAGTCCGGCGCTGGTACTGCCGATTCTTGCCGCGCAGATCAAGGTCCTGCGGGAGCTTGCATCCGCCGCCGACGGGAGCCCGCGACGTCGCCTCCTGCTGTTGGCCGCCCGCTATGCGGAGTACGCCGGGTGGATGGCTCAGGAGGCGGGTGATGACCGGGCCGCCGGGTGGTGGACGGACATGGCCGTCGGGTTCGCTACCGCGGCCGGAGATCGTGACCTGGCGGCCTACGCGCTGGTTCGGCATGCGCTGATCGCGCTGTACCGACACGACGCTTGCCGGACCGTCGCATTGGCACGCCGTGCGCAGTCGCACCGCGATGTGGCACCCCGCGTGCTGGGTCTCGCCGCGCAGCGTGAGGCTCAGGGCCACGCCCTAGCCGGTGACTACGACGACTGCCAGCGCGCACTCGAACGGGCACGAGGCCTTCTCACCGTGGCGGGACCCGATGGATCTGGTCTGCCCGTCCTCGGGTCGTCTGCTGTTGCGAACACCGTCGGCATGGTCACCGCGTGGTGCCTCTACGATCTGGGGCGCCCGCAGCAGGCCGTCGACATGCTGCAGCAGGAGCTCGCCCGGGTGCCGGCTACGGCGGCACGGGCGAGGACGCGGTTCGCGGTGCGGTTGTCCATGGCCAGGGCGGCGGTGGGCGACCTTGACGGGTCGTGCGCAACTGCGGCCGGAGCTCTCGCCACGGCGGCGATCGTCGACTCGGCCACGATCCGATTGGACCTTCGCGACCTGGCCCGTGTGTTTGCTCGGTGGCCGAGGCACCCCGCCGTGGCGGCGCTCTCGCCGCAGCTGGGTGGCGTGCGCAACCGTCCGGCACCCGGGCGCTGAGTCGTTCCCCGCGAAGTGGCCGCTGGCGTGTTGCGCATATTTGTCAACTATCGGGGGACCGGCAGCGCATGGGCGGTCCTGCTGGATCGGGAACTGTCCGCCCGGTTCGGACCGGACAACGTCTTCCGCGCCAGCCGCTCTATTCGACCGAGCGAAGACTTCGCCGACCGGATCCTCGAAACCGTCCGGCGTTCATCGGTGCTCCTCGCCATTATCGGGCCGGACTGGCTCGACGTCCGGAGCCCGGACGGCACGCGTCGCATCGACGACGAGAAGGACTGGGTGCGTCGTGAGATAGCCGAAGCTCTTGCCTGGAATGTCGCGATCATTCCTGTGCTCGTCGACGACGTCCCCCGTCCCGTCGCCGCCGAGCTTCCGCCCGAGCTGGCTCGCCTGGCCCGCTGTCAGTATCTGCGGCTGAACCACCGCAATGCGGAATATGATCTTGCCCGCCTCATCCAGGAGCTCCGCAGCCTCCTGCCGGGACCGTCGACTGCGGGCGGTCCCGTCGAGAGCGGCCCTGCCGTGGTCGATCCGGACCACAGCATGGCGGGTCCATCCGACCGGACGTCCTCGTCGGTATGGTGGCGAAAGCCGGTCGCCTTTCAGGCAGCCTTCGCGTCTCTGGCAGTTATTGTCGTCGCCACCGTGGTAGTGCTCACGGGCACGATCGGCGGATCCCGCAGCAATGGCGGCGGCACCTCTCCGGCGTCGGAGATGACAGCGGACCGCGGCATTGACGGCATCGCCGGGGTATCCGCCGGGGCCTCGGCTGAGCCAACCCTGGGTGACCTGCGCCCCGGGCGACGGGCCGAACTGGGCCCGGAGGACCATCTCGACGTCGAGACCGGCGTGGTAGGTAATGCGGTCGGCGGCCTCGACCTGTACTTCCCGACGGAGGGCAGCCCGATACAGTCGAACCTGATCGGGGCAGTGGACCCCGCTGTGGTTGCGCCCCTTGGGGCTGGCGGCCTCGCGGGCTGCGCTCATGCCTTGGACGCCTATCGGTACACGACCATCAATCTGAAGGCGACCGGCGTCGGTGGATCCTTCTGCGTGCGAACCGTGGAAGGAAACACCACGATGGCCACAATCATCTCGTACAGTCCGGTAAGCCCGCAACGGCTGATCCTGGAACTCACCACCCAGTGACCTTTCTGTTGGATAACCGGGCGCCCTCAATCGGTCAGGTCGTCTTCCACCTGCGAATGGGAACGAGATGCCGCTACGACCTCGGCGATCGGCGGAATCGGGGCATCTGGAAACACCCCGCACCACCCCGCGCCACCCAGCATCCCGGCAGTGCGGTTGACGTCAGGATGCCAGCCACTTGTCGAATGAAGACCTGTCGGTGACGTCGGCGGGGCTGCCTCTCCGTTGGGTGCGGAGGGTCTGGACGTAGCCCCACAGGGCGTCGGCCTCGACCCATTCCTGCTTTGTCGCGACCCTCAGCAGGTGCCAGGTCCTGACGACCCGGATGCCGTTCTGGGCGGCGAGCCGTGCGGCGGCGTTGTCGTCGGTGACGAAGAAGCCCTGCACGCGGCGACGGATCATGATTGCGAGTGTCTCGGCCTCACCGAGGTGCTGGTAGGGGCTGTCGCCTGGGCTCGTGAGTTTCTCGCGAAGGAGCCTCGCGTCCTGGAGTTCTGCCGCGTCCGGGGACCAGGGCGACCCGAAGATGTCCTTGGCGTTGGCTAACGCGCTGAGGCCGGGTCTCTGCGCCGACGAGTCGCATTCCGATGCCACGGTGGCGCACCAGTGGCCGTTGCCGTTCGCCAACCGCTCCAGCAGATCCATACGGTTGATGATCGCGAAGTTGATCAGGACAGTGTTGTCCGGGAACAGGAGCACGGCCACGGTTCAGAGGCCAAGCGCCATGGCGAGATCATCGACGTCCACGTCGGGCACTGTGGGGATGTCGACTTCCAGCGCATCGGGATCGATGCCGAGCATCCAGGCGAGCGTTCCCTTGCCTAGGACCCCGGATGAGATCCCTGTGAGGTGCGCCTCCTGGAGGGAGAGGGGGAATCGACGCTGGGCGGCCGCGTCCATGCGTAGGGTGATCTCGTCCTCGCTCGAGTCGGACGCCCAGTAATGGCGCAACAGTCGCTGGGTCGTCTGTCCGGCCCATGTCCGCACGACTGTGGGCAGGTGGCCGTTCAGAGCGTTCAGGCGGCGGGCGAGGGCGTCGGTGGACACTCCCCACCGCCACACGAGGCTAGCCAGCCCGACGGCGTCCAAGTGCTCCCAGTCGATCGCGGCGAGCGACTCGCGGGGGAGCAGAAGGTCCGCGGCGAACGCGTTCGCCGCCGCTTCGTGCCGGTCCCGCTCTGCGTCGGAGAGCCCCTGGTCGTGGTGGCCCCCGACGAGGTGGCCCAGCTCATGCGCCATCGACCAGTTCTCCCGGAACCAGTTCCCGGTCGCCGGGAGCGCGATCACGCGGTGCCCACCTGCGGTGAACGAGTACGCAGTGGACAGGTCGGCGACCCGAACGACATCGACGCGGAGCCGGTTCTCCAACTGTTCTGCGAAGGGCCGCACGAAATTCTCACCCAGCGCGGATCTGACGTCATCGGGGCTCTCCGGAAGGGCCGGTGCCTGCTGCGGTTCGGGGTAGGTCTGCCGGTACGCGAGGGCGATGTCGCGCAGCACCTGCTCGTCGGCATCGCGTCCGGGTATGTCCCGATGGCCCGTCGCGTGGTCGAACCTGTGACGCGCGGCGACGACGAGCCGATGTGGGTCAGACTTTCCGGTGATCAGCCAATGGATGTCCGCATTCAGCAGGTCGGCCAGGCGCGCCAACTCGATTGAGGAGAAGGCACGCTTGCTGTTCAGAGCACGCGAGAACGCATCGGGAGTCATCCCGATGTTTTCTGCGATGTCCCGGTGTCGGGTGGTGGGACGGACTCGCGCGATGTGCTCCAGCATCCGGTCGCCGATGCTCTGCATGGGAGCATGATACCTGTACTGTTGGGAAAATCCCAACCGAACGCGCCCGTTGCCCACACTGGCGAGGCGCGACGATCAAACGGCGGGAGGACGCCCTTTCGGACCTGGCGAACCGGCCGTCGGCTGCATGATCGTGGTGGTGGGCGACGTCTAGCTTGAGAGAGATACGTCGATGCGGACGACCGGCACCACGAGGCGTGCGTGGAGGTGGCCTGGACGGTATGGCGGGACCGGTGGGGGCAGGGTCTGGCGCCCGAGGCCGGGATGGCGGCGGTGGAGTTCGCGTTCACCCGCGTCGGTGTTGACTGGGTCATCTCGATCTGCCACCCCGACAACATCCAGAGCCGTCGGGTCATGGAGAAGGTCGGGCTGACCCTGGACAGCGAATGGTCGCTACACGGCAGGCCGAGCGTGATCTACGCCATCAACCGTGCCGAGTGGGAGACGCGTACCGGCGGCTGTGACTCCGCGCGGTCAGCTCCCGGCCAGCTATGATGTTGCTATGACGGAGATGCCGCTTCCCGAGGGCGAACGACTCACCGAGGTCGCCCGCGAAGCTGCCGTGTCAGGACAGGTCGTGTTCCTGACCGACCGGGGCCGCCGGCTTGCCGCGATCGTTCCGGCCGGCCTGGCGGAACTACTCGAACGTGTTGGCGGAACGTCGCCCGGTCGGCGGGTTCTCGCCGCGCGGGCCGCGGGCAGGAGCGGCCGTCACGACGTCTCCGAACGAGTCGAAGAAATCCTGCGCAGTGAGGCGGCGTCGTAGCGCTTGTCGTCGACGCGGGTCCGCTCTACGCCTACGTCGATGCGGACGACCAGCACCACGAGGCGTGCGTGGAGTTGCTCGAGACCCATCCAGGTCCGTTGGTGGTCCCCACCCTCGTGATCACTGAGGTCGTCTACCTTTCTGCCCTGAGCCTGCGGGCAGCGTCGCCTGCCTCGGTCGGTCAGGCCGGTCAGCGGTTGTCGGCGACTACGTGCCCGGCGGCGATCGTGAGGGTGACCAGGTCGGCGGACAGCGTCCGCAGCGCGATGCGGCCGGGTGCTGCGAGCAGGCAGAGGTCGGCTGGCGCGCCCGGGACGATCCGTCGCGAGGGCCCGCCGGGTCGGTCTGCGTCGCCGAGGTACAGGGCGAGCGCGGTGGCGGCGTCAACCGCTTCGTCCGGGCCGATCGGGCTGCCGGCCGCCGTGCGCCGGGCCACCGCGGCCCGCATCGACGACCATGGGTCCAGGTCGCCGAACGGAGCGTCCGTGCCCGCGGCGACGGCGACTCCGGCGCGGCGCAACCCCGCGCAGCGGTACAGCCACGGCAGGTCCTCACCGTCGACCTCGCGCAGGTACTGTTCGCCGCGTTCGGCGATGAAATGCGGCTGGGTGACGACGGTCAACCCGCGCCCGACGAGCTGATCCAGCAGATCGGGTGGGATGACGGCGCCGTGCTCGATGCGGTCACCCGGGTGAGCGGCCCCCGGTTCGTCGTCGGCGGCTTGGAGGACGGCGAGGGTGAGGACGAGGGCGGCGCGGGTCACGCAGTGCACGGCCACCGCCCGTCCGGCGGCCCGCGCACGACGCACGAGCGCAACCAGCTCGTCGAACTCGACCGGCTTACCGTCGTCAATCACGATCTTCACTGGTCCCAGCCGGAGACGCGGGTGGGCTGGCGCCGCGAGCTCGGGGCCGCCGGTCAGGGTCAGCCGTTGCGGGAGGTCACCGCGGGTCACGGCGGCGGTGAGCAGTTCGACCTCGGCCGGTCCGGTGCCGACGGTGGCATCGGTCACGCCGGTGACGCCGAACCCGGCCAGCCCTCGCCCGACGGCTGCCAGATCGGGTGCCGGCGATGGCGGAAGGCGCTCGCGCAGCCAGCCGTCCAACCGGAACAGCCGGCCGTCGGGACGTCCATCCGGGCCGCGTCCTGCTCCGGGCGGTGCGGCGGCAGGCACGGCGCCACGAGCGCCGGCATGATCGTCGATGCCGATCGCGGCGACGGCGGCGGAGTTGAGCATCCACAGTGCCCCGGAGCGGTGCTGCACCCGCACGGGAACGTCGGCAACCATGGCGTCGAGATCGGCTCTGGTCAGCGCGCCGGCAACGCTGTCGTGATAGCCGATGCCGCGGACCCAGCCACCGGGTTGGATCGTTGCTGCGGCTGCGGCTGCGGCTGCGGCTGCGGCTGTGGTTGCGGCCGCGCGCAGGGCCGCGGCCAGTTCCTCGCGGTTGCGCACGGCCGGCGGACCGCAGCGCACCGAGCCGTTGGCCGCAGCCACCGCGAGTAGATGGATGTGATGGTCATGCAGGCCGGGTACGAGCATCCCGCCACCCGCCTGCACGACACGTTCGCCGGGTTCGCGGGACAGCTCCGGGCCGACGGCGGCGATCCGGTCACCGCGGAGCCGCACGGACATCCCGGATCGTCCGTTGATTTCGGCGTTGCGGATCAGCATCGGGTCACCCCGGTCGGGATCCGGCCAGCTCCGCGAGGACGCGCGCGGTGTCCGCGCCCAGCGCCGGCGCCGGGCCGGGCGGCGTTCGGTGGCGGGGCAGTAGCACGGGCGCCCGGGCGCCGGCGGCGTCCACGAACCATCCGCCGGTCCTGTCTCCGTCCAGACCGGGGCCGGAGTCGGAGTCGGAGTCGGAGTCGGGAGACCACCGGGCGCCCGGGTCGCGTCGGGGGAGTCTCGGACGGGTCCCGAGCAGCGAACCCGCCGCCTCCCGCAGGGCGATGTCGACATGATGGCCGCCGCCGCCGCCGCCGCCGCCGCCGACCACGCACGCGAGCGCCGCCACCGCCGCGTACAGGCCGGTCACCGGGTCTGCGACGGCGTCGGCGAGGAACATCGGCGTCCCGTCCGGCCCGACCGCGACCAGGCCGGCGGCGGCCGCGGCGTCGTCACCGAAGGCCACCCGCTGGCACCACGGGCCGGTCCGGCCGTATCCGGTGATGCTCACCCAGGTCAGCGTCGGATGCCGGGCGAGCAGCTCGGCCGGGTTGATACCGAGCTGGGTCAGCGCCCGCGGTCGGGACGCCTCGATCACCACGTCGGCCCGGCCGATCAGCCGGATGAGGGCCGCCCGGCCGTCGGGCGTGTGCAGGTCCAGCGCGACGCTGTCGTGGCCGGCATGCAGCAGGTCGAAGAACATCTTCGGCCCGGACCGCGCCCCGTCCGGACGCCGGACGCTCTCGACCTTCACGACGCGGGCCCCGGCGAGCCCCAGCAGATGCGCGCACAAGGGGCCGGCCCACAGCGACGACAGGTCGACGACGAGGATCGGTTTCGTCGACGGGACGGGTCGGTGGCCGGTCCCGGGCGGTACGCCGCCGATCGGTATGCCGTCGAGGAGGAACGGGGCGAACGGGAAGCGCTGGCCACGGGCGCGGGCCTGCTCGTCGTGGGCCGCGGACTCCGGCTGTGCGACCTCGGCCACGGGCAGGCCGAGCAGCTGCCCCTGTTCGACCACACATCGGGCGGACAGCCTGGCGAACGCGGTCGTGACCGCATCCCATGGCCCCACCGGATGGTGCTGATAGTGATCATCGCCGGCGATCGACAGCCACGCCGGCAGCAGGTCCAGGTCCGAAGCGCGGGCCAGGTTCACCGCAACCCAGCCGTCCCGGGTGGGCAGCAGGCGGGCGGCGCCGCCGGCCGAGCGAGGTCCGCCGCGGGTCAGCCCGCTGATCGCGGCCCGTTCGCCGAGTAGTGCCCCGGCGTCCACATCCACTCGCTGGCCGCGTGTCGCCGCGAGCAGCCGGAACACCGCCATGGCGCCGTCCAGGCGCTCCATGATCGCCACGTCGGGCGCGAGCGGTGCGCCGTCCGCCGGACCCGTCAACGCCATGGCGCCCGATCGTGCCCAGGCCAGTGCCGATGGCGGATCCACCGTCGGGGCCGGGTCGATCACGTCCGCCGGCGGGTCCTCGGCCGCCTGCCGGTGGACGACCGTCGCGCCGAGGCCATGCAGCAGTTCCCGCGCGGCGAACCACATCCCGGCGCCGCCCTGTGTTTCCTGCTGTAGGTCGGTCGGGGCGGCGAGGAAGGTCAGCCCCGCCAGCGGGAGGCCCACCGCGCCACCTCCCATCCGGATGCCCGTCTGGAGGCTATCGGGAGCCTGGTTGTCCCCGCATCCACCACCGGCTCACCGGCTACCGTGTGCCCGTGCCGCTCCCGTCCGGTTCCCAGCCAGCATCTGCCCAGCCAGCATCTGCCCAGCCAGCATCTGCCCAGCCAGCATCTGCCCAGCCAGCATCTGCCCAGCCAGCATCGCTCAGCCCGGTACCACCGGTCGACCTCTTCCCGGTGGACGTGGCGGCAGACCTGGTGGACGCGGTGTTACCGGCCGATCTCCTCGACGTCCTCGGCGGCGTGCCGCTGCTGGCGCTTGAGTTGACCGACACCGATTCCCCCGGCATGACCGCGGCGCTGGAGCGGTTGGTCCGGGCGCGCCCGCCGGTCGTGATCGTCGGGGTGATCGATGGCGGGAAGCTGCCCACCGGCCTCGCCGTGGGCGCGCCGGATGTCCTGCTCACGGCAGGCCCGGGGGAGATCGCGACGGTGGCCGCGCGGGAGGGCACGCCCGGTGCGGGTGCGGTCGAGGTGGACGACGTCGGCGCTGCGTTGGCGATCCTCACCGCGAAAGTCCGGGCAAACCCACGTGCCGCAGTCACTCTTGCCGGTCTGCTGCGGCTGACCACGGGGTTGTCCCCGCTCGACGGGCTGGTCGCCGAATCGCTGGCGTATTCGACGCTGCTGGCTGGGCCGGAGTTCGCCGCCTGGCTCGCCCGGCGCGGCCCGATGCGCCACCGCGACAGCGCCGAGCCGGTGCGGGTGCGTCGGGTCGGCGGTCACCTGCGCCTCACGCTGAATCGGCCCGAGGTCCGCAACGCCTACGACACCGCGACCCGCGACGCGCTCGTCGCCGCGTTGCGGGCGGCGCGGTCCGACAGGGGCGTCACCGAGGTCGTCCTGGACGCGGCCGGGCCGGCGTTCGGCAGCGGCGGCGACCTCAGCCAGTTCGGTACGGCACCTGATCCCGCGACCGCGCACACCGTCCGGGTCGGCGCCAGCGCGGCCGCGGAGATCGTCCGGTTTCCCGGCCGGGTCAGCGCACACGTGCACGGGGCGTGCGTGGGCGCGGGCATGGAGCTGCCCGCCTTTGCCGACCATGTGGTCGCGTCTCGGGACGCGGTGTTCGCGCTGCCCGAACTCGCGATGGGGCTGGTGCCCGGGGCCGGCGGCACGGTCAGCATCACCCGCCGGGTGGGCGCATCCCGGACCGCGTGGCTCGCCCTGACCGGTGCGCCCCTGGACGCGGTGACCGCTGTTCGCTGGGGCCTCGTCGACGAGCTTGTCGAGGCTCGATCCGACGCTTGATCCGAGGCTTGATCTGAATTTTCGGCAGGTGCGCGCGGACGTTTCGGCGCCTACTATGTGGACATCCTATTATCTGTTGTCCAACTACCGGCGGCGGCACGTGCCTGCCGCGGGGCTCGGAGGTCAGACGGATGAGTGCAGCCGACCGGTCCGCCCTGCATGTGCCGACCAATCCGGTGCGGATCGTCACCGCCGCTTCCCTGTTCGACGGGCATGACGCGGCGATCAACATCATGCGCAGGATCCTGCAGTCGCAGGGCGTCGAGGTGATCCACCTCGGCCATGATCGTGGCGTCGACGAACTCGTCACGGCCGCGGTCCAGGAGGACGCGAGCGGGGTGGCGCTGTCGTCCTACCAGGGTGGCCATGTCGAGTACTTCACGTATCTGGTGGAACGGCTGCGCGAGCGCGGCGCCGGCCACGTGCGGGTGTACGGCGGGGGAGGGGGCGTCATCGTCCCCGAGGAGATCGCCCTGCTGCACTCCCGTGGCGTCGCCCGGATCTTCTCGCCTGAAGACGGGCAGCGCCTCGGCCTGCCTGGGATGATCAATATGATTGTCGCTGCCTGTGACACCGATCTGACCGAGCAGCCCCCGCCGCTGTCGGCGGTCCTCGCCGGTGAGCAGGCCGCGCTCGCGCGGGCGATCACGGTGCTTCAGGCCGGCAGGTCGCCCGAACTCGCGGCGCAGCTCCGGGCGGCGGCGCGGCCCGAGGTCCCCGTGCTCGGCATCACCGGGACGGGCGGGTCGGGAAAGTCCTCCCTCACCGACGAGCTGTTGCGCCGCTTCCGTGTCGACCAGCAGGACAAACTGCGCATCGCCGTCATCGCGGTAGACCCGACCCGCCGCCGGGGAGGCGGCGCGCTGCTCGGTGACCGCATCCGGATGAACGCGCTCGGTGATGCCGAGGGTGCGGCCACCATCTTCTTCCGCTCCCTGGCGACCCGGGGTGCCGGCGGCGAACTGCCTGAGCGCATCGGTGACGTGATCGCCGCGTGTCGGGCTGCCGGCTACGATCTGGTCGTCGTCGAGACACCGGGTATCGGGCAGGGCGACGCCGGGATCGTCGACCTCGTCGACGTCTCGCTCTACGTGATGACACCCGAATACGGCGCCGCGTCCCAGCTTGAGAAGATCGACATGCTCGACTTCGCGGACGTCGTGGCGATCAACAAGTTCGAGCGGTCCGGGGCGGATGACGCCCGCCGCGACGTCGCCCGCCAGCTGGTGCGCAACCGGGAGGCGTTCGGTGTGTCCTGGACGGACATGCCCGTCTTCGGGACGAGCGCGGCCAGGTTCAACGACGACGGCGTCACCGCGCTCTACCAGCACCTGACCGGTCTGCTCGCAGCCAAGGGCCTGCCACTGGCGGCCGGAGTACTACCCACGGTGACGGTCAAGGTGTCCTCGGGGCTTGCCACCGTGGTCCCATCGGCCCGCGTCCGGTACCTGGCGGAGGTGGCCGAGACCGTCCGCGCCTACCACCAGCGCGGCGCCGAGCAGGCCGAGGTGGCGCGCCGGCGCCAGCACCTGCTGACCGCTCGGCGTGAACTCGCCGCCGCAGGCCACGATCAGGGTGCGCTCGACGGTCTCGACAGCCTGCTGGACGATGCCGAGAAGGCCCTGGACCCGACCATCGGGGCACAGCTGGAGAGCTGGCCGGCCACGGTGGCGGAGTACTCCGGCGACGAACTCGTCTACACGGTGCGGGGAAAGGACATCCACACGCCGCTGCGTCGGGTCACCCTCTCGGGCACCTCGATACCGCGGGTGGCGCTGCCGCGCATCAGCGACCACGGCGAACTCGTCCGCTTCCTGCAGGCGGAGAACCTGCCCGGCCGCTTTCCGTTCACCGCCGGGGTGTTCCCGTTCAAGCGGGCCGGCGAGGCACCCGCGCGGATGTTCGCCGGTGAGGGCGACCCGTTCCGGACCAACCGGCGGTTCCACTACCTTTCCCGGGGGTCGGCGGCCACCCGGCTGTCCACGGCGTTCGACTCCGTGACGCTCTACGGCCGCGACCCGGCGCCGCGTCCGGACATCTACGGCAAGGTCGGCACCTCCGGGGTGTCAATCGCGACCCTGGACGACATGTCGGAGCTCTACGCGGGCTTCGACCTGTGCTCGCCGACGACGAGCGTCTCCATGACGATCAACGGCCCGGCGCCGACGATCCTCGCGATGTTCCTCAACGTGGCCGTGGACCAGCGCCTCGACGCGTTCCGGGCCGACCAGGGCCGCGAGCCCACCACCGAGGAGGCCGCGGGCATCCGGGCGCACGCACTGGCGACCGTGCGGGGCACCGTGCAGGCCGACATCCTCAAGGAGGACCAGGGCCAGAACACCTGCATCTTCTCGACCGAGTTCGCGCTGCGGTGCATGGCGGACGTGCAGGAATGGTTCATCGCCCACGGCGTCCGCAACTTCTATTCGGTGTCGATTTCCGGATATCACATCGCGGAGGCCGGGGCGAATCCGATCAGTCAGCTCGCCTTCACCCTCGCCAACGGCTTCACCTATGTGGAGGCCTATCTCGCCCGCGGTATGGCCATTGACGACTTCGCGCCGAACCTGTCGTTCTTCTTCTCCAACGGGCTGGACGCGGAATACACGGTCATCGGTCGGGTCGCCCGGCGGATCTGGGCGGTGGCGATGCGCGAGCGTTACGGCGCGTCGGAACGGTCCCAGATGCTCAAGTACCACGTGCAGACATCCGGGCGGTCTCTGCACGCGCAGGAGATGGACTTCAACGACATCCGCACGACCCTGCAGGCCCTGTGCGCCATCTACGACAACTGCAACAGCCTGCACACCAACGCCTATGACGAGGCGGTGACCACCCCGACCGAGCATTCCGTCCGCCGCGCCCTGGCCATTCAGATGATTATCGACAACGAATGGGGTCTGGCGGGCAACGAGAACCCGTTGCAGGGCTCCCATGTCGTCGATGAACTCACCGATCTCGTGGAGGAGGCGGTGCTGGCCGAGTTCGAGCGGATCTCCGAGCGTGGCGGCGTGCTCGGTGCGATGGAAACCGGTTACCAGCGCGGTCGCATCCAGGACGAGTCCATGCTGTATGAGCAGCGCAAACATGACGGCACGCTGCCGATCATCGGGGTGAACACGTTCCTCGACCCGGCGGCCGACGCCAACCCGCGCGGCCCGGTGGAACTCGCGCGTGCCACCGAGGACGAGAAGCGCTCCCAGCTGGCCCGGCTCGCCGACTTCTCGGCCCGGCACGCGCAGGAGGCGCCGGCGGCGCTACGCCGGCTGCGGGAAGCCGCAGCCGCCGGCCAGAACACCTTCGACGTGCTCATGGACGCGGTCCGCTGCTGCTCGCTCGGCCAGATCAGTGACGCGTTCTTCGAGGTTGGCGGCCAGTACCGGCGCAATGTCTGATTCATCTGACAGGAACTGATCATTCGGTCAGGTGGTTCGGCTTCGGGCGATGCTGGGGGACGGGCGGTGCGGGGAGAACGGTGTGCGCGCCGCCTTCGGTCAACTACGCTGGGCCGGAGCCGCGTGTGTCCGAGGTTGTCAGGAGTCATCTGCCCGTGTCCTCCCCGAAGCCGCTGCCGTTCGACCCCATCGAGGAGGCACGGCGGCAGTGGACGGCGCACGGGTGGGCACAGGCCGCCGACGGCATGGCTGCGGTCACCTCCGTGATGCGGGCGCAGCAGATCATCCTCGCCCGGGTGGACGAGGTGCTGCGCCCGTTTGACCTGACCTTCGCCCGCTACGAACTGCTCATGCTGCTGCTGTTCAGCCAAGCCGGATCATTGCCGATGAGTAAGGTCGGCAACCGTCTGCAGGTGCATCCGACGAGCGTGACGAGCGCGGTTGACCGGCTCTCGTCGCAGGGGTTCGTCCGGCGCATCCCACATCCGACGGACCGGCGGGCCACCCTGGCCGAGATCACGCCGGCCGGTCGGGACGTCGCGACCGCGGCGACCGACCGGCTCAACGAGAGCGTCTTCGCCAACCCGGATCTGTCACCTGATCAGATCACCTCGCTCGTCGAGGTCCTGACGGAGTTCCGCGGCCGCGCCGGCGACTTCTGACAGCTGGCGGCTTTCAGGACCATCACGGTTCGAAAAGCTGACGGTCCGCATCCTGGCTCTGCTGATACCCGGTTACGTGGTTCATCCATCACAGGTGTCGGTAGGGCTGGTGTGTCACTCCCGTTGGCGGCACAAACGCAGACTCCATCGATCGGCTCAACCCGTGGATACTCGTCATGCCGGCAATTCCCAGCACTGCGAAGCGAGTGGGTGCGCCGGTGCGGCATAACAGGCCGTCACCGCATCGATGCCCAAGCTGCGGTGGCTGCCGATCCGGCTGAACGCACCCCTGCAGGAGGTTGCCGATGGTCGTCCCAGCACAGGGGGCCGGCCGGCCTTTGATGGTTGCAAGTGGGCCGAGCCAGAGTACACCTCCCCGGCACGCCACCTCGACGCCGCGGTCGGTGGGCAGACAGAGGCTGCTGGCTTATTTCGACGACCTCGTACTGAGGGTGGCCAGGACCGGACGCGGGAGCGGATACCTGCTCAGCGGCGAACGCGGTATCGGCAAGAGCCATCTGGCCAGGATTTTCACCCAACGAGCCGAGCAGAAGGGGATGGTCACCTTCCGTGGGCGCTGTGTACCCGGCGGATCGCCGCTGCGATCCCTGCGGGAGTCTCTGCGGCGGGCGGGCGACCGGCTACCGGACCCCGTCGAATTCGAGCAGCGTACTCCTGCGGAGGTGGTGGCAGAGCAGCTTATTGTGCGGTGGACGAGCAGGCAGGGGGGGCCGGCCGCGCTCGTGGTCGTGGAGGACCTGCACCATGCCGACCCCCGTACCCAGGAGGTGCTGTTCTACATCTCCGACCACCTCGATGAGCTTCCGCTGATACTGGTGGGCACTGCGCAATCACCAGCACGGCTCGGATGGCCGATGGTCGAGGAGGTCTGCGGCAACCTGAACTATCTCGACGGGATCATCCCCCCGCTGGCTCCAGCCGAGGTCGAGGAACTGGTTCGCCATCGCATCCCCACCCCGGACCCACAGGTCATCGACTTCCTGCACCGCTGGAGCGACGGCGTTCCGCTCCACCTGCTTGACCTGCTTGACCTGCTCGACTGCGTCCACGACCTTGCCGCCACCGCCAGCGACCTGTTCACCGCGCCGGTACCCCGTTCGCTCGCCAGCCGGGTCCTGCTGCGGATGGCCGGATTGGACGATCACGATCGCCATGCATTGCAGGTGATGAGCTTGTTGGGCCCCACGTTCGGAGCCGAAGCCGTGCAGAGGACCGCCCGGCTTCCCTCCGACATGACCGAACGCTCCATCAACCGGCTTGTCGAGCTGGATATCGTGCAGGCCTGTCCGCTCGGAGACCGGGATGGTTTCGGGTTTCGGCACGCGCTTGTCGGCGAGGTGATCCGGCACACGATGCCTCCCGACCAGGTGCGCTCGCTGGGCCCCGCGGTGGCCGAGGTTCTCCGCGACCAGGCGCGGCACGCGGTGGAGACCGATCTGTCGCTGGCACGGCGGAAACTCCAACGCGCCGCGGCAATCCTGGCTCCGGGTTCGCCGGAGCACACCGAGGTCCTGACGGAGCAGCTCGACATCGTGTCCCGTATCGGCGACGCCGGGGCCGAACGGGCGCTGCTGCCTTTCCTACGCCCCAGCGTGCAGGCGCACGGTACCAGCGCCGGTCCGGGACCTTGCGGGCTCGACGGGTTGGTGGACAGCGTGGACCAGGTGCGGGTCCTGCTCCGGGCGGCAGCCACCGCGCTGACGCTGGCCGATGACCTGACGGCGCGACGGTTGGCCCTGCGCGCGCTGCGTGCCGCTCTGGATCTCGCGCTGCCCGCTCTGGTCTGCGAGGCACTTGACGTGCTGGGCTGCGTCTCTGAACGTCACGACATCGCCGCGGCGAGACGGGCGTTCACCAGGATGGCCAGGATTGCGGTCCTACACCGGATGACCTACTGGGACATCCATGCCAGGGCGGGAACTGCCGTCGTGCGGATGCTCACCACCGCCGACACCCGCGAGCTGCGAACCGTGCGGGATCTGGTGGACCGGACGGGCCTGCGGGCGCTGACGACAAGGCTGGAGATCCGGCTCGCGCAGGCCCTCGTGCTCTCCGGGAACGGCGACGAGGCGAAGGTATGGGCTGACTCGGCCGGACTCGAAGCAAGACGGCTGTCCCTGCCCCACTTAGGCGGCCAGGCGCAGGGACTGCTGCGCCTGGTGAGAATGGTTGAATCAGAGCGCGCTGGCGCGGACCGCGGCATTGACGGCGACCACACGCTCGTGGATGCGATGGAGGCGCTGGTAGCGAACGACATGGTGTCCCTGGCCCGGGTGCTCGACACGCAGGCCGAGGCGGGCGTGTTCCCCGAGGCCCGCGTTCCCTTCTGCTGGTCGGGGCTGCGGCGGCTCGCCCATGCTCTCGAGGGGACCGCTGCGCCTGCCGACCCTCTGCTGTCTACGGCCGACCGTGGCCTCGGCGCGTTCGGTCTGGCCGTCGTAACGGGGCGCACGGGGGACCGCGCGCAAGCCGAGCGGTGGGCCTCGGAGGCAGTGCGGCTGCTGCGACGTTTTGACTGGTGCAGGCATCAGGGCCAGCTCGCAGTGGCGGAGGCGGCCGCCGACGCCGGTTGGGGGGCTCCGACAGAGTGGCTGCAGGAGGCGATCGCCTACTTCGGCTCCTGTGGACACCTTCGGCTGGTCCAGCAGGCGCGTCAGTCGTTGCGCCGCCTCGGTGCCCCGGTTCCGCGAAGGGGCAGAGGCACGACCACCGTGCCCTACGCCCTGGCAAGCGTCGGCGTGACCACCCGGGAGATGGATGTGCTGGAGCTGGTCGCGCGCGGATTGTCCAATCAGTCGGTTGCGGACCGGTTGGTGTTATCCACGCGCACCGTCGAGTCCCATCTGCGGAATCTGCTGACCAAGACCGGTTGCCAGAGTCGTGCCGATCTGGCCCGCTTCCGTAACGCCGGCATGAACCTGCCCGCGACGGAGATATCAGGCTAGTCCTTTTGTCCCTTCCGGTGACGCCTCGCAGGCGTGAAAATGGGGGACGGGTTGCCCGC
>NZ_CAUVXP010000049.1:0-35237 GCF_963555955.1 Protofrankia sp. Cas3 | reverse complement strand
GGCCGGGTCGACCCCGGCGACCTCCTCGAGAATCGCGGCGGGTCCTGCCAGGATTTCGGACTGCGACATGCGCTCCTCCTTCTTGGCCTTTGCCTACTGTGCGGCCGCCGGTGGCACGAAGAACACGATCGCGCCACCTCCGGCCGGGATGGCCTACCGTGCGGCCGCCAGTGGCACGAAAAGCATTCCAGAATTTCAGCAGCATGGACCGTCCAGGGGGTGAACGGGTGACAAATCATTCACAAATACCATCGGAATGGCGGCTGATGGAGCGCGGGTCCGGCGCCGCTCCATCGCTGATTTGAATGGATCGATAGCGCCGGCTGATGAGTGTTGACGACCTTCGTGGCGAAGGCAAACAATACCCGACGAAAACGGTTTTCGGTGAATACCGATGGGCGCCATGAGAGGCTCGACATGCGGAACCCGGATGGGTACGGCGCCCCGCCGGGTCCGGCGGTGTCGGCGACCGTAGACCAGCCCGCGCCGGGAACCGCCCGACGGCCGGCCGGAGAAGTGGAACGGCACCCGTTGTCGGCTGTGCAGCACGCGATGCTGCTGCACAGCATCAGCGCTCCCGGCGAAGGGGTCTATCTTCTACAGAAGATCCTCACGCTGCATGAGCGGCTGAATACGGCGATGTTCGAACAGGCCTTGCGGCAGCTGTTCGAATGGCATCCCATGCTGCGGACCAGCCTCCTGTTGGACCATCCGGAAGGTGGCCGTGTCACTGGACGGCGGTGTCACTGGATCCGGATGACGCAACAGCTACCCGATGATCAGCCCGTCATCTGCCGGGGCTGTAGATCATAGTCTTCGGTGTCACCCGGACCGTGACCCGCTGTTCATCCGGCGTCCGGAAAGGGTATGTGGCCACCCCCAGGTATTTCTTCGCCAACCTGTCGATGACGGCGTCGGCGCCATCGGTCTCCAGCTGGGCGGACCCGGAGATGCTGACCAGATGGTAGGTGTCCTCAGGATCGAGGACGCCTACCGACACCCGTGGGTCCCTGCGCAGGTTCCGCTCCTTGAGGCGGCCCACCGCAGTATTGAAGATGACGTCGTCGCCGTCCACATCGATCCACACAACGGTGCTGTGCGGCGAACCGTCGGTCCGCAGCGTCGTCACCCAGGCGAACAGTGGTTTGCTCAGTAGATCCCGTGCGTCCTTGTTGAGGGTGCTCATCTGGTTCCTCCGGATTCGGTGGTCTCATAGCTCACGGGTACGTCGTTCTCGTTGTTTCCAGCGCACCACCGCCGATCCCTGTTCCCGATCTCCAAGTTCGATCTTCAGCACCTCTCCGATCTTCATTCCCTGTACGATGAGGAGTGTGGCGCGGACGTTCGGTGACTGCAATCTACGGCCGGCGACCGTGCATCGTTGCGGACTCGGTTCACGGCGCCGAAGGATGTGAATCTGGTGCTGCTGGCGGAGCCTCAGATTCACATCGTTGAGAGGGCCGCACGGTGCATGGCCCAGGTGTGGACGGTGGAGGTTTCGGACGACCGACGCCCGTCGGATGTCCTGGATGAGGTCGGCTTGTCCGTTGCTGTCCGTGTTGGGTTGCTGCGGTAGGTCGTCAATCGGTCGATAAGAATTTTCTATTGAGACACCGTGCTGTTGCCGTCCAGTCATGGTCGCTGGAACATGTGCGCTGTGATGGCCTTCCGCAGTATCATCGCGATCGCTGACCCGGTCGAGCGCGCCTGGGTTGCCCACGATCTGCTCTGGAATGATCATCCGGAGCGTGGACGGCTGCGTGCCGTGCGTGGCCTGGCTATTCGTGAGGCGATCAGCCGGGGCGTCGCCACCGGTGACATAGCCGAACGCCTCCACGTCCGAGTAGATGATCTGGCCTGGATGAGCGACGCTGCCACGGCGTTCGAGTAGTTAATTTTTTACTTTCAGTAATTTTCGTGCACCCCTGTGCACCCCTGTGCACCCTCGGCACGTTTCCGGGTGACTGGACGGGGCGAGCTCCCACCGCCACGGCAATCCGGATGTTGGTCGCGGAACGTGGCCAGTGTCTCGGGCCGCAGTGCCGAGATCGCGATTATCGTGAAGATCGGTCTGCTGGCCGTCCTGCTGGGTTGAGCGCCCCTGCCCCCGCCCGTGATCCCGAGGAGAGTCCGCCATGACCGTTGCTCGGCCTGTCGTTGTCCAGCGGTGTCCGTGCTGATGCGTACGGGAGCCGCCCCGGGCCTGTCCGGTGGCCCGCGCGCGGCTGCACGAGTGCTGCGTCCCGACCTGCTCGCGGGCCTGACCCAGCTGCGTGCGACCTACGGTCCTGTCGCGCAGATCTCCTCGCGACCGCTGTCGGCCTTCCTCGTGGCGGACCCGGCAGTCATCGCTGACGTGCTCGTCGGATCCAGCCGGGCCTTCGCCCGAGGCATCGTCCGCCGTGGGTTCGGCTCCCGTCAGACGGTGGTGGAGCCGCTCACGCTGGTGCTCGGCCAGGGGTTGTTGACCAGCGCGGGGGAGCGGCACCGCAGGCAGCGCCGGCTCATGCAGCCGATGTTCCACCATCAGCGGATCTTCGAGTACGGCGAGACGTTCGTCGCGATTGCCGACGATCGGGCTGATCGTTGGACGGACGGCCAGTACCTTGATCTGCACGATGAAATGATCGAGATGACGCTGGCGATGGTCACTCGCACACTGTTCGATGTTGATGTCGACAGCAACGAAGTGACCGTCATCCGAACGGCTATCAGTGAGAACATGGTGGCCACCCGTAAGTCCATGCGGGCAGGCTTCGAGGCGCTGGAGAGGCTGCCACTGCCCGCGGCCCGGCGCCGCCGTAACGCTCGTCACGCCCTGGACCGCGTCGTCTACGACCTCATCGACCATCGCCGTGCGGCCGGAGCGGGCGGGAGGGACCTGCTGTCACTGTTGCTGTCGGCCCGCGATGCGCAGACCGGCGACGGGATGGACGACACCCAGGTCCGCGATGAGATCCTGACCATCATGCTGGCCGGTCACGAAACCACGGCCAACGCGTTGACCTGGACATTTCATCTGCTCGGCACGCATCCTGAGATCGCGGCAGCGCTGTACGCCGAGCTCGACACCGTCCTGTCCGGCCGGCGGCCGACGGTCGCGGATCTGGCGAACCTGCCGTATGCCGACGCGGTGTTCACCGAGGCGATGCGGCTTTACCCGCCGGTGTGGGGCATGGGTCGGTATCTGCTGGAAGACCGTCTTGTCGGAGGCTATCGGTTGCCGGCCGGCTCGACGCTGCTGCTGTGCCAGTGGGTCGTCCATCGCGACGCGCAGTGGTGGCCGGACCCGGAACGTTTTGACCCGACCCGCTGGCTCGGGGACCGGATCGACCCGGACCGGCCCCGGTACGCCTACTTCCCCTTCGGAGGCGGTCCGCACCAGTGCATCGGCAACAGCTTCGCCCAGACCGAGGGGGTGCTGGCACTTGCCACGATCTGTCGTCGGTGGGCGTTCGAACCGGTCGTCGGTCATGAGGTCGTGCCTGAGCCGCTGGTGACCCTGCGGCCGCGTGGCGGTCTACCAATGATCATCCGTCGGCGCGGCTGACGGTCAGGCGTACCGGGTCTCGGCCGTACCGGTACTCAGGCGCACCGGGCGTCACGCATCCCGGCGGCGAGCTCCCCGGCCCTGGGGCTTCGCACCACGACCGACGGGCCGCCGTGACCGGCGATGATCCGTTCGACCGAGTCGGCCGCGAGCAGGCGGCCCCGCCCGATGACGACCAGCCGGTCGGCGATCTGCGCGATCTCGGCGATGAGATGGCTGGACAGGAAGACCGTGCGGCCCTCCCGGGCAAGCGTGGCCAGCAGCTTTCTGATCCAGGTGATGCCGTCGGGATCAAGGCCGTTGGCCGGCTCGTCGAGCACCAACGTCGGTGGGTCGCCGAGCAGCGCCGCCGCCATTCCGAGCCGCTGCGTCATTCCGAGAGAAAGCCGGCCGGCCGGCGTCCCGGCGGCGTCACCCAGGCCCACCATCTCCAGGACGGTGTCGATGCGGTGGCGGGCAATCCCGTTGCTCGCGCACAGCCAGTGCAGGTGGTCATGGGGTGTACGGGCCGGATCAACCCCCCCGGCATCGAGTAGCACCCCGATTTCCCGTACCGGTTGGCGATGCTGGTGGAAAGGCCGGCCATTGACGGTGACCACGCCGTCCGACGGTCGGTCGAGCCCCACAATCATCCGCATAGTGGTGGATTTTCCGGCGCCGTTCGGCCCGAGGAAGCCGGTCACCGCACCGGCTCCCGCACCGAAGGTCAGGCTATTCACCACCGTCCTGCGGCCGTACCGTTTCGTGAGACCGACGGCCTCAATCATTCGTTCCTCCGGTCGTGGACTCCGGTATTCCGGCTGACGCCGCGATGCTCGTATTCCGGCTGACGCCGCGACGCTTGTATTCCGGCTGACGCCGCGATGCTCGTGCGAGCGCACGGTGTCGCCTGGCAGCGTAGGCGCGCAGGCGTATCAGCTATGAGTGAAGGAAATGGGGTGCCCGTGTGGGTAGGATCGCAGGGAAGGTAGGCTCCACCCGGACGACCGCACACAGACAACCTCACGCCGACGGCGTCATACGGACGACATCGCCCCCGTCCGATTGCCGTCCCAAGCCGCCTCCGTCCCCGTGCGTACCACGTGGTTGACCCTCGTTGCGCGGCACGCTGCCGTCGCGCGAATCCTCGGCGCCGACCGAGGATAACCCCCACCCGACCTGGGCGTCTCTAAAAACTGGCGGAAATCGGGCGGCGCTGGAGGTTACGGGAGAGAGCCTGGGTCGTTCACGGCCGATTGGTGCGCAGTTTGCCCGACGGGAACGGCCTTGCCGGCGTCGTGGAATCCGAGCACGCCAGCGAGGCCGTTACTCCTGAGGAGTCTGTGGCGCAACCCCGGGGGGATTAACGGCTTGTTAATCCTTGTGGTGGGATTGTGCTTTATCCGATCAGGCGGTAATCATCTGATGGATCATGCGGTGTTGCCTGCCTGTGATGCATTCCCGGGCGTGCCGGTCGGCGGCATCCCGGTCGGCATGGTGATCCCGCATGCATTGAGCGCTGCCTGTACCGCGGCGCCCTCAGCCGGGTTGCCCCGGCCCCGGCTGAGGGCATGGCTGTCGGGGGAGTGCCGTTGCCGTTCGCCGGTGGCGTCGGCGCGCTGATCCCGGCTTTTGTCAGGCATTCCTGAATCTGATCGCGGGTCTGGCTGCCGCTCGCGGTCGAGGTCGACCCGCCCGGTGCGGTGGACGAGCTGGCTGTCGTCGACGAGGAACCGCAGGCCGGTAGAACCAGCATCATGCTAAGTCCCAAAGTGGCCAGTGCCAGGGGACGTCTGTTCATCGGATCTCTTCAGGGTAGCGGATTACCCGAGGCCCTCCCGGTCGACTCCTGTTCACGGCACGGGCCTCGTTGCGGATTCCAGGAAAGTGTATCCGCCGTTTCTTGGCAGCGCCTGAAACAGGATGGTGCGTCCGCTAGGAAGTCGACATCGGTTGTTCACGGTGGTGTGCGAAAACACAGGGAATTCACTGGTGGGCACAGGATGTACGCAGGTGAATCATCTATGTGGCAGGGTATGGCATCGGCCTTCCGCACACGGTCACAGCGGCTCCCCGGGGATGTCGAGGTACTCCTTGCGCAGGAGTTGGATTATGGGATGATCACCGACTGTCTCGATGTCGTCGATGGCGCTGATCGCGCGTACGCCGATGGCTGCGTTGGTGGCGAACGCGGCTTGCATGTCGCGAATTGCAGTCAGCCGGAGCGGTGCGGTGACGGTTCGCTCGTGTACCCGCTTGAGCAATGTCATGGTCACGCCGGTCAGGCAGTCCGCGTCGGGCCATACCACCCGGTCGCCGTCGAAGAAGCCGATGTTCCAGGTAGCACCTTCGGACACGAAGGAGCCCATATCGGTGAAGACCGCGTCGTCCAATCCGCCAAGTTGCGCGTCCCGGCGATGGCGAAGAGATCCGAAGAGCCCCACATGTTTGACGGTTGGCATGTCCCGGCAGTATCTGACCGAGCGGAGCCGCAGCGCGGGCAGCGGACGGACGGTTGGTGGTCGGGTGGTCACCAGGACGCGCGGTTCCGCCGCGGCAGCCGGATTCCCGATCTCGAATGCCGGGTCGAAGATGGTGATGCGGATCATGAACGAGCCGGTCTCACCGCAGCTGGCACGGCGGGCAAGGTCCCGGACCTTCTGCGGGTCCAGGTCGGCGCCGAAGACCGCCCGACAGTCATGGACCAGCCGATCCAGATGAAGGGAGAGCCCACGGACACGGTGGTTGTCCATTCGCATGGAGGTGAAGTGGCCGTAGTTCGTCAGCGCCAGCGCCGCGAGCTCATCGGGACCGACCGGTACGCCATCCAGTTCCATCATGTGTGGAGGATCCCCCTGAGGCCTCCGGGTGCGCGCAGGGGCATGGTCGCGCGCCCTGCGGCCGGTTGTCCCCCAGCGTGGCCGGTACCCGTCCGGGCACGTCCGGCCGGGCCAGCCGGCTCGTTGAACGAGGTCGGGTGGCCCGGTAATTGTGGCCCTGTGGCCCGACCTGGGTGTATGCCGTGGCCGTCCAAGATAGCATTGAAAGGCGACAGGAGTGAATCCGACGCCCACAAGGCTCACAAGGCCTGACGCCCAAGGTCGAGTGACTTTTGTTCTTCTCATGCGGCCGAATGCCCAGTTGAATCCAGGAGAATTCATATGAGCCACGTTCAGTTCGCCACCCGCGATGCCAGCCCGTGGGTGCCTCATTACATCATGGCCATCGACCAGGCCAAGTGCATCGGTTGCGGCCGTTGCTTCAAGGTGTGCGGTCAGGGTGTGCTGAAGCTGATGGGCCTCAACGAGGACGACGAGCTGGTCGACCCCTTCGACGAGGAGCAGGAGATCGAACGTAAGGTCATGACCGTTGATGCCGCCGGCAACTGCATCGGCTGTGCAGCCTGCGTCCGGGTATGTGCTCCGCGCTGCCACACCTACGCTCCGGCGGACGCGGCCTGACCCGCCGCTGTCTCTGCGCTGTTCCCGCCGGGAGGCGACCGGATCGGGTGGCTGTGCGGCCACCGACAGATCATCCGATCTGGTGCCCGGCATCGTGCCAGGCGCTCTAGACTGTGCCCGTGCACACAGGCACCGGCCATGCCTCGGGTCGCAAGCCGATGTCGGGTGTTGACCGAACCGCCGACGGTCAGCCCGGCACAGAGCCGGTCTTTCCCGTGGTGGCCCGTCTCGAGCTCGATGAACTGCTCACACAGTTGGTGGATCGTGCCCAAGACGTGCTGGCCACCCAGGGCCGGCTGCGCGGGCTGCTGAGGGCGAACCAGATGGTGGCCGCCGATCTCAGTCTGCCGGTGGTGCTGCGGCGCATTGTCGAGGCAGCCTGTGACCTGCTGGACGCCCGGTACGGCGCGTTGGGAGTCATCGGGGGCGACCGTCATCTGGAGCAGTTCATCCATGTCGGGGTTGATGAGAGCGACGTCGCGCGGATCGGCCGGCTACCGGAGGGCAAGGGAATTCTGGGGCTGCTGATCGAGCAGCCGAATCCGCTGCGCCTGGGGAAGATCTCCGATGATCCCCGCGCCCACGGGTTCCCGGCCGGCCATCCGCATATGGATACCTTCATCGGTGTGTCGATCTCCATTCGCGGTGAGGCGTTTGGAAATCTCTACCTCGCGCAGAAACGGGGCGGTCGGCTGTTCACCGCTGAGGACGAGGAACTTGTTGTCGCGCTTGCGTCCAGCGCCGCGGTCGCCATCGACAACGCACGCCTGTTCGCCGAGGCCCAGCGCCGGCTGCGGTGGTTGCAGGCTTCAACGGAGATCACCCGTCAGTTGCTGGCCGGCCAGGTGGAGCCGTTGTCGCTGATCGCCGGGTGCGCGCTCGACGTCGCGGCGGCTGACTTCACGTTGATCATTCTGCAGCGGACGCGGTCGAGCAGGCTGGTCGTGGAGGTTGCCATCGGGGAGCACGCGGACCTGCTTGCCGGGGTCGTTGTGCCGCCCGAGTCGATGGCGGGGCGGGCGGTCGAAGGCGGAGAACCGCTGCTGCTCGCGGAGGCCGCCGGCGACACCGCACTGTTCACTCCCGGTGGACTGGACGTCGGACCCGTCCTGATTGTTCCCCTCGCGGGCATCGAGGACGCCGTCGGCGCCCTCGTTCTCGGTCGCCGCAAGCACGCGCGGGGATTGCGCGAAGCCGACCTGGATATGGCCGTCCGGTTTGCCGGCCACATCGAGCTGGCGCTGGAACTGGCCCGGGCACGGGCCACCCGGGAACGGTTGGTGGTTCTCGAAGAGCGGGAACGTATCGCCCGGGACCTTCATGGTCATGTCATCCAGCGGCTGTTTGCTACCGCGCTCGGCATGCAGGGCCTCGCGGCCCGGGACCGGACGCAGCGGATGAGCCGGTACGTCGAGGAGGTCGACGAGACCATCCGCGAGATCCGGAACACGGTCTTTGAGTTACCGCGTCATGGCCAGGTGGTCGGCTCGGGCCTTCGGGCCCGGATCGCGGCGGTGGTCGACGATGTCGGAGACATCCTGGGGTTCGCGCCCCGTCTTCGCTTCGCCGGTCCGGTGGACTCCGGCGTCAGCGAGGGCACCGCTGAGCATCTGCTGGCGGTGCTGCGGGAAGGTCTGACCAACGTCGCCCGCCATGCCCAGGCCAGTGGCGTTACGGTGAGTGTCGTTGCCGACACGGTTGACTCGATCGTGACGCTGGACGTGGTCGACGACGGCGTGGGGATAGGCGTTGTGCAACGGTCCAGCGGTCTGGCGAACATGGGTGTACGGGCGCAGGAGCTGGGCGGGACGTGCACGGTTACTCCGGGACAGACCGGCGGTACCCACCTGCGCTGGGTGGCCCCGGCGAACTGAACGCAGCCCGGCCAAGGTCGCTCCGGCGCGGGACCAAAGGCATGCGGTGTCCCGACCTAGGCAGCGTAGGCGCGGATGATTGACGCGGGAAGTATGAGTACCGGCCGCCGACGCAGAAAAGAAAGCGTCGCAGCGGGAACCGAGGAGGCCGGTATGATCTACGTTCCGCCTGGCAGACCGGGCAGCATCGTCGAGGTCGCGGACCGCTACGAGAACTTTGTCGGCGGTAAATGGTTGCCGCCGCGCGCGGGTAGGTATTCGGTGAATCTGAGCCCGGCCACCGGCCAGCCGATCTGCGAGATTCCGAAATCCACACCGGATGACGTCGAGGATGCCCTTGACGGCGCGCATGCCGCGGCTGACGGGTGGGCCGCGGTTTCGCCGGCGGAGCGGTCCGCCGTGCTCAACGCGATCGCGGACGCGGTCGATGCCAACCGGGAGATGCTCGCCGTCACCGAGAGCTGGGAGAACGGCAAGCCGGTTCGGGAGACGCTGGGCGCGGACATCCCGCTGGTCGCTGATCACTTTCGTTATTTTGCCGCGGCGGCGCGAATGCGCGAAAGCTCGATTTCGAAGATCGACGAACGTACCATCTCCTATCATTTTCACGATCCGCTCGGTGTGGTGGCGCAGATCGTCCCGTTCAACTTCCCGTTGTTGATGGCCGCCTGGAAACTCGCCCCGGCCCTGGCCGCCGGGAACTGCTCGGTTCTCAAGCCGGCGTCGCCCACCCCGTGGTCGATCCTCAAGTTCGCCGAGCTGCTGGAGGGCATTGTGCCGCCGGGCGTCATCAACATCATTAATGGGCCGGGGGCGGAGGTCGGGAAGGCGCTGGCCACCAGCCCGCGGATCAACAAGATTGCCTTTACCGGGGAGACCGCGACCGGCCGGCTCATGATGCAGTACGCCGCGCAGCACATCATCCCGGTCACGCTCGAACTGGGCGGCAAGTCCCCCAACGTCTTCTTCGACGACGTGCTGGCCGCTGACGACGCCTATCTGGACAAGGCGGTCGAGGGCTTGCTGCTGTACGCGTTCAACAAGGGCGAGGTGTGCACCTGCCCGTCCCGCGCGCTGATCCAGGAATCGATCTACGACGAGTTCATGGAACGCTGCCTGGCGCGGATCAGTCGCATCCGCCAGGGCAACCCGCTCGACCCGGCCACGATGGTCGGTCCCCAGGTTTCGGCCCAGCAGCTTTCGACGGTCATGTCCTATGTTGACATCGGCCTGCGGGAAGGCGCGAAATGTCTGGCCGGCGGCAGGCGGGCGGAACCGGGCGGCGAATTCAACGACGGTTATTTCTTCGAGCCGACCGTCCTGCGTGGAAACAATGCGATGCGGGTGTTCCAGGAGGAGATTTTCGGCCCGGTGCTGGCTGTTACCACGTTCACCGACGAGGCTGATGCGCTGGCCATCGCCAACGACACCCTTTACGGGCTAGGTGCCGGGGTGTGGACCCGGGACGGCAGCCGCGCATTCCGGATGGGCCAGGGTATTAAGGCGGGCCGGGTGTGGGTCAACTGCTACCATCAGTACCCGGCGGGAGCCGCTTTCGGCGGGTACAAGCTCTCCGGTATCGGGCGAGAGACGCACCGGATGATGCTCGACCACTACAGCCAGACAAAGAACATGCTCGTCAGCTACGACCCGAACCCACTGGGCCTATTCTAGGACATTTTCCGAACACAGTGGAGGATTCGATGAAGGCAGCAGTGGTCACGGATTTTCATTCGCCCCTGCGGATCGAGGATCGGCCTGTCCCGGCGCCAGGGCCCGGGCAGGTTCTGGTGCGCCTCGAGGCCAGTGGGCTGTGCCACACCGACATTCACGCCGCCCATGGGGACTGGCCGGTCAAGCCGTCCCCGCCCTTCGTACCCGGCCACGAAGGGGTCGGTGTCGTCGAGGCGCTCGGTGCCGGGGTGAGCGTCCGTCAGATCGGCGACCGGGTCGCGATCGCGTGGCTCGGCTACGCCTGCGGCCGATGCGGCTACTGCATCAGCGGCTGGGAGACGCTGTGTGAGAGCCAGCGCAACAGCGGTTACTCGGTGGACGGCGCCTTCGCGGAGTACGCCGTCGCGGACGCCGACTTCGTCGTGCCGGTACCTGCTGGAGTGTCCTCGTTCGAGGCCGCGCCCTTGACCTGTGCCGGGGTCACGACCTACAAGGCGATGAAGGTGGCGGGTGTGTCTCCCGCGCAGACCGTTGCCGTGTTCGGCGTCGGCGGGTTGGGTCATCTGGCGTTGCAGTACGCCCGCATCGCCGGCGGTTTCGTCATCGGGGTCGACATCACCGAGCCCAAGCTGGCCCTGGCGACCGAGCTCGGAGCCGATCATGTGGTGAACGCGGCGACCACCGACCCGGCGCAGGAGATCGCCAGGCTCGGTGGGGCGGACGTCGCTGTAGCGCTCGCGGCCTCGCCCCGGTCGTTCGAGCAGGCGTTCCGTTCGCTGCGGCGTGGTGGGCGGCTGGTCTGCGTGGCACTGCCGGCGGACGGCACCATGGCTATCCCAATCTTCGACACCGTCCTGAAGGGCATCACCATAGTCGGGTCGATCGTCGGCACCCGCAATGACCTCGCTGAGGTGTTTCGGCTGCACGCGGCCGGCCGTACCAGGGTCATCGCCGCCAGCCGGAAGATCGACGACGTGAACAGCTGCATCGACGAGGTCCTCGCGAGCACCGTCCCGGCCCGACTGGTGTTCGAGTTCTAACGGGGCCGAAGGGCGCGCGACGTCGCGGGGCTGGGATCGAGAAGCTGAGATGGAGCAATCATGACCGCACTGTTTGTCGGAGTCGTCAAGGAGAACACTCCTGGCGAGCGCCGGGTGGCGCTGGTCCCAGATGTCGTGGGCCGGGTGTCCGGTTGCGGGTTCGAGGTGCTCGTCGAGGCCGGCGCCGGGAGTGCCGCATGGTTCCCCGACGGCGCGTATGCCGAAGCCGGGGCCGCCATCGTCACCCGGGATGACCTGTTCGCCCGGGCCGACGTCGTGCTGACGGTCGGTCAACCGGAAGCGGGCACGCCGGCGTCGCTGCGTGCGGGCCAGACCCTCGTGGGGCTGCTCCAGCCGCTGCGTAATCCGGGCGTCATGGCGGAACTCGCCGCGGCCGGGGTGACCGCGGTCAGTCTCGACGGGTTGCCGCGGACCCTGAGCAGGGCGCAGGCGATGGATGCGCTGACCTCTCAGGCGAACGTGGCCGGCTACAAGGCGGTGCTCGTGGCGGCCGATGCGTACTCGCGTTACTTCCCCATGTTGATGACCTCGGCCGGCACCGTTCGCCCGGCCGAGGTCCTGGTGCTCGGCGCCGGTGTGGCGGGGTTGGCCGCGATCGGCACGGCACACCGGCTCGGCGCGCTTGTGCGTGGCTACGACGTCCGACCGCAGGCACGCGGCGAGATCGAGTCGCTCGGTGCGTCATTTCTCGATCTGGCCGAGGTCGCGAGCGGGGCCGGGCAGGGTGGTTACGCACGGGACCTGACCGCCGACGAACTGGTGGCGCAACAGGAGGCCTTGGCTACCGCCGTCGCCCGCCACGATGTCGTCATCACCACCGCGCAGGTGCCCGGTCATCGTCCGCCGCTGCTGGTCACCGAGAAGACCATCAAGATGATGCGACCCGGATCGGTGATCGTCGACCTGGCGGCGAGCGCTCTCGGCGGTAACGTCGAGCTCTCCGTGCCGGGCAGGCCGGTGGTCACGGACAACGGGGTGACCGTGATCGGCGCGGACAACCTGCCGACGGAGATTCCATCGGCCGCGTCGGCTGTCTACGCGCGCAACATCCTAGCGCTCCTTGAGTATCTGAGCCGCGACGGCCAGCTCCGCATCGACACCACCGACGAGATCCAGGCCGGAATCGTCATCACGCACGACGGCCAGGTCGTCCATCCCGCCACCGCGGAACTGGTGGCCGAGAGCAAGGAGCGCGAATGAATGCGACCCTGGTCGCTGATCTGACCATCCTTGTCCTGAGCCTGCTTGTCGGCTTCGAGGTCGTCAGCAAGGTGCCCGCCACCCTGCACACTCCGCTGATGTCGGGCGCGAACGCCATTCACGGCATTGTCATCGTCGGCGCGATGCTGGTGGCCGCGTCGGCCCACACAGCGTTGGGTTATGTGCTCGCCTTCTTCGCCGCCACCTTCGCCGCGGTGAACGTGGTAGGCGGTTACGTGGTGACCGACCGGATGCTGAAGATGTTCCGGAAACGACCGGTCCGTCCCGCGCCAACGCCGATGACCACCAGGGATGAGTTGTCATGACTGGTTCGGATGTCGCGATCCACCTGCTGTTCCTGGCCGCCGCGACATGCTTCGTCCTCGGCCTGCACCTGATGAACTCCCCGGCGACAGCGCGACGGGGTAACCAGCTGTCGGCCGTCGGGATGACGGGAGCGGTCGCGACCACGGTGGGATTGATGGTGCGTAACGGCGTCATCACCACCGCCGGACTGCTCGTCCTTGTCACTGGTGCGGCGCTCGGCTCCGGCCTCGGCCTGTCCTGGGCCCGTGGTGTGAAGATGACCGCGATACCGCAGCTGGTCAGCGTCTTCAACGCGGCCGGCGGCGGGGCCGCCGCGCTCGTCGCGTTCGCCGATGCCGTCCGGCTCGGCGGGGCGGCCGGCCTCGTCCACGCCGCCGGACAGACCACCGTGGCCACCGGCCTTGACGTCGTCGTCGGTTCGGTGACGTTTTCAGGCTCACTGGTGGCCGCGGGCAAGCTCCAGGGCCTGGTGACGGGAGGGCCGGTCGTGTTCCGCGGAGCGCGGCTACTCAACGTCGTCCTGGCTGCGGTTGCTGTCAGCGGCGTTGCGCTGATCATCGCCGGCCGCGGCGGCACGATCGTGCTCGGCCTCGTGGCGCTGGCGGCACTCGGCTTCGGTGTGACCATGGTGTTGCCGATCGGCGGCGCGGATATGCCGGTGGTTATTTCACTACTCAACGCGTTCACCGGCATGGCCGTGGCGATCGCCGGCTTCGTGCTCGACACCAGCGTCCTCATCATCGCCGGCGCGCTCGTCGGAGCTTCGGGCACCATCCTCACAGTGCTCATGGCCGAGGCGATGAACCGTTCGATCATCGGCATCATGGTGGGCGGCTTCGGTACCGGTGAGTCCACCGGTGATCTCGTCGGCCCGGCCTCCGGGACGGGCACGACCGCGCCCGTGCACCGGATTTCCGTGGATGACGCCGCCATCCAGCTGGCCTATGCATCCAAAGTCATCATCGTGCCGGGCTACGGCCTTGCCGCCGCCCGGGCGCAGTACGAAGTCGTGGCACTCGCGACGCTGCTGGAACAACACGGTATCGATGTCTGCTACGCGATCCACCCGGTCGCCGGCCGGATGCCCGGTCACATGAACGTGCTGCTGGCCGAGGCGCATGTGCCGTACCCGCAGATGAAGGAGCTCGGCGAGGTCAACCCGGAGTTCGTCCAGACCGACGTCGCGCTCGTCATCGGGGCGAACGACGTTACCAACCCCGCCGCCCGGCGGTCGGGTAATCCCCTGTCCGGCATGCCGATCCTCGACGTCGACCAGGCAAGGAGTGTGATCGTCATCAAGCGATCGATGGGCCACGGATACGCCGGGGTGGACAACGAGCTGTACACGGACCCGAAGACCGGCATGCTGTTCAACGACGCGAAGGCGGGCTTGGCCGCCCTCACCGCGGCGGTGGGAATGTTGGTTCACTGAACGAAGGCTTGGGCGGGTCAAGGCTGGAGCATGGCCGTCCAGCGCGGCTGTCTCCCGCTGTCGTCGAGGATGTCAAGGATGACGGTCTCGCGCACGATGCGTACGGTGACCTCGACGCGGGTGGAATGCGCATGGCGGGCCGCGTTCGACAGCCCGTCCCGCACGGCGGCGAGCAGGTTCTCGGCGACGGTTCCCTCGAGCAGGGTGTCGACCGGGCCTTCGGTATGGATCCGCGGTACGAAACCGAAGGCGGGTTGGAATTCCTTGACGACCGCGGCGATTCGCGCCCGCGTACCGGTCTCGGGCGTCCTTGTGTGTCGCAGATCGAAGATGGTGGCCCGGATCTCCTTGATGGTCGCGTCCAGGTCGTCGATATAACCGGCCAACCGGTCCGCGTCCGCGGACTCCTCGTAGTCAGCCATGTCCTGCATGCCGAGCGCGACCGCGAACAGCCGCTGGATGACCTGGTCGTGCAGGTCGCGGGCAATGCGGTCGCGGTCCTCCAGAACACCGAGCTGGTCGCGTTCGGTGCGGGCCAGGGCAAGCTCGAGGGCGACCGCGATATGGCCCGCGAAGCCCGCCGCCATGTCCAGTTCGCTTTCCGTAAAGGGATGCCCGCCGGTTGACCTGCCGATCAGCAGCGCACCATGGCTGCTGGTGGCGGCCAGCGGCACCGTCATGAGCGGTCCCAGCCGCGGTATTTCGGGCCCGAGGAGCGCGTCGGTGGTGGCGTCGTCGACAAGCAGGGGACGTCGCTCCCGCAGAGCCCGTCCAACGATCGACTCGCCGAGTCCGATGTCCGTACCGACGAGGTCCTCGGCGTGCGGACCCAGCGCCACCTCAACCTTCAGCTGGCCGGCGGTAGCGCTTTCCAGCAGGACGGCGGTGAAGTCCGCGCCGGCGACCGCCTGTACCTTGCTGCCGATCATTCTCAGCGGGTCGGCCCCATCGGCCAGCAGATGGCGGGTGAGTTCTGCCGATGCGGTGAGCCAGTGCTGGCGTTGCTGGGACTCGGCGAACAGCCGGGCGTTCTCGATGGCAACGCCCGCGCTCGCCGCGAGGGCCAGCGCGAGCTCTTCGTCCTCGGCGGTGAACTGCAGCCCATTCCGTTTCTCCGCCACATAGAGATTCCCGAAAATCTCCGAACGAATTCGGATCGGTACCCCGACAAAGGTCCTCATCGGTGGATGTCCGGGTGGGAAACCATGCGCCTGTGGGTGTTTGGAGATGTCATCGAGCCGCTGTGGGCGCGCTTCTTTGATAAGCAGGCCGAGGACCCCTCTACCGGCGGGCAGCTGGCCTATCCGGTCGGCGTCCTCGGCCGTCGTACCGACATGTATGAACTGCTCCAGCCGTAGGTCGGGAGCGACCACGCCGAGTGCGGCGAATTCCGCGTCGAGGAGTTCCCGGGCAGCCTCGATGATCCGGCGGAGCAGGTCCGGAAGGTGAATGTCGGACGCGATGACGCGACTGGCCCGCACCAGCCCGCGCAGCCGGTCCTGGGTGGCCATGACATCCTGCGCGCGCTCGATGAGCTGGGAGAGCAGTTCGTCGAGCCCCCCGGCTTCGGCATTCACGACGACATCATCGCAGCAGGGCGCTACGCGCGGCGCGAAGTGATTCCGTCAGCGGCACCGCGGTGTGGATCATGATTGCGCCAGGCCAGGGATCGGCGCCGGCGGTCATCGCTGTGAGCACATCCGCGGTCGCGTCGGAGGCATCCCCTCCGGTGCATCTGCGGCGGGCGATCCGCGTGGCCGCCACCTCGGCTGAGACCTCACATCGCAGTTCGATGAGGTCAGCTGATGTCTCCTCGGCAAGACGGGCGGCCCGCGCCCGGTCGGCGGCGCTGGACCACGATGCGTCGAGAACGACTGTCTCGCCGTGCTCGAGCGCCGACCGGGCGCGGGTGAGCAGGAGGTCATATGTCGCTTCGGTGTGGGCCCGCGTGTAGATTCCCGCGCCGACGGGCGCGGCGGCAGACTGATCGGCAGGTATTCCCGCCAGTTCCTTGCGGACGACGTCCGAGCGCAGCAGGACCGATCCGTCGGTGTCGTCGACCAGCCGGGATGCCAGCGTCGACTTGCCGGACGCGGGCAGCCCCCCAACGAGCACCAGGTGCACCCGGCCACGGCGCAGGTGCTCGAGCGTGAGGTGGGCGAGCGCGCGGGCCTCGTTCGCGGCCTCACGGTCGCCCTGGGCGTGGCGCAGGCAGGCGACCTTGCAGCGGACGAAGGCACGGTAGGCGATGTACAGCTCTGCCAACGAGACCGGGTGCGTCTCCGCGGAGAACTCGCCGTACCAGGCCAGGAAGGTGGTCGCCAGCTCGGGCGCGCCGAGCCTTTGCAGGTCCATCGCCAGGAAGGCGACGTCGGCGAGGACGTCGCCGATCCGCAGCCGCCGGTCGAACTCCAGGCAGTCGAGCACGCGAGGTCCGTCATCGAGGCAGAAGATGTCGCCGGCCAGCAGGTCCCCGTGCCCGTCCCGTACCCGTCCGTCGTGTTGGCGCCGGGCGAGTAGCGGCTCACGTCCGGCCAGGTACTGTCGGGCAAGCCGGCCGATCTCGTCCACGCTGTGCGCGTCGAGAACCGTCCCCCGGAACGGCGCGAGGCCGGCTAGCCCTTCGTCCCAGAGGCCGCGTATGGTCGCCGGGCTGCCTGCCTCGGCGATCTCCGGGGACGTTTCGCACCGGCTGTGGAAGGCCGCCAACTGGCGCGCCAGCGCCCGCAGCGCTTCGCTCACATCGTCACCGCTGGCAACCATGGTGGACAGGCGCCGATTCTCGGGCATCCGGCGCATCACCACCATGTGGTCGCAGAGCTGGCCGTCGGGTCCTGTCACGTCGGCAACTCCGAGGTAGACGTCCGGAGCGAGGCGCCGGTTCAGCTCGATCTCCGCCTGGCATGCCGCCAGCCGGGCCTCACGGGTCGAGAAGTCGAGAAACCCGAGGTCAACGGCTTTCTTCACCTTGTACGCGCGATCTCCGAGAAAGACCACCACCGACGTGTGGGTCTCCACGAGTGCCGGTGGTCCCACCGCATCGCCGGGATCCCGATCGAGCTGGCCCCGGCCGCCGCTGGGGAGCCGCATGGTTGTACTGGTCACATGCATGAACATCCTCCGGTAGCGGCCGTCCGGCCATAGGCACGGTAAGTCCGTCTCCCTGCTCAGCGAAGTCAACACTGACAGTGACAGGATTGGGTGTGCTCCACGGAGTGCTACCAGGCCCGGACACATGGGCCGTTCGTCCCGTGGCCGCGGGACCCTGGAAGTGCCGAGTGGTCCGTCACGGGGTGACCGAGGTCCCTGCACCCACAGGTGGTCGGGACCTGCCCCGACATGGGCCGCCGCCCGCATTCTCGGGAGCTGTGTGCCGGGGGAGCCGGGCTACCGAGGGGAAGAGGTTCGGACGTGTGGAGTGAATGCGATGCGGTCCTGCGCGACGGTGGGATCGTCCACCTGCGTCCCGTTACCGGAGATGACGAGGCCGCCCTGCGGGCGTTGCACGAGGGTTTGTCACCGCGCGCCGCCTATCTGCGGTTTTTCACCGCCGGCCGGGCAGCCGCGGCATGGTATGTCGATCATCTCGTCCGTGCGCCGGCGCCGGATCACGCTGCTCTCGCCGCCCTTGTCGGCGGCCGGATCGTCGGGGTCGCCGGGTACGAACGGCTCGACGACCCGACCGGCGCCGAGGTGGCCTTTGCCGTCGAGGACGCCCAGCAGGGCTGCGGCCTCGGCACGCTGCTCCTTGAGCACCTCGCGTCCTACGCCCGGGAGCACGGTGTCCGCCGATTCGTCGCCGAGACCCTGGCCGACAACGACATGATGATGGCGGTCTTCACCGATGCAGGCTTCCCGGTGAAGCGGCACCACGACGGCGGAACCGTCGACGTGTCCTTCCCGCTGGTGGCCGGCGAGTCCCTGCTCACCGCGCAGGACCACCGGGAGGGCACCGCCGATGTGCGCAGTCTGACTGCCTTGCTGCGGCCGGCGTCGGTTGTTGTCGTCGGAGCCTCCCGACGCCCGCGAACCGTGGGCCACGAGGTTGTCCGCAACCTGCTTGCCAGCGGCTTCGCCGGATGTCTCGCCGTGGTCAACCCGCACGCCGGCGATGCCGACGAGATAGCCGGCGTCCGCACCTACCAGAGCATCCTCGACGTGCCGGCGCCGGTGGATCTCGCGGTGCTTGCCGTCCCGGCGCCTGCGGTGACCACCGCCGTCGAACAGTGTGCCCGGCTCGGCGTGAAGGGGCTGGTCGTGCTCTCCGCCGGTTTCGCCGAAGTGGGAGTACAGGGGGCGGCGCGGGAACGGGAACTGCTCGCCGCCGCGCGCCGTCTCGGGATGCGCCTGGTCGGCCCCAACTGCATGGGCATCGCGAACCTGGCCGCCGACGTCCGGCTGAACGCCACGTTCGCACCGAACATCCCCGGTGGCCGGGGTGCCCCCCAACCGCCGGGACGGGTCGGCTTTCTGTCCCAGTCCGGCGGCCTGGGCATCGCCCTGCTCGAACAGGCGAGCACGCTCGGGCTGGGTGTCTCGACCTTCGTCTCGGTCGGCAACAAGGCCGACGTCAGTGGCAATGACCTGCTGATGTGGTGGGAACAGGACCCCGACACCGACGTCATCGCGCTGTACCTGGAGTCGTTCGGCAACCCGCGTAAGTTCTCCCGGATCGCGCGCCGGGTGTCCCGCCACACCCCGATCGTCGCGGTGAAGGGTGGTGCCTCAGCGGCCGGAGCACGCGCCGCCTCCTCCCACACAGCCGCGGCGGCGAGCCCGGCCGTGCAGGTCAGCGCACTGTTCCGACAGGCCGGGGTGATCGCCGTGGACGGTCTCGGCGAGCTGTTCGACGTGGTGACGCTGCTCGCCCACCACCGCGTCGGGGTGGGTCGGCGACTCGCGATCGTCGGGAACGCCGGCGGTCCGCTCATCCTCGCTGCCGATGCGACGGCGGCGGCGGGCCTTGACCTGCCCGAGCTGGCCGAACCGACCCGCCGTGCCCTTGCCGACCTGCTCCCGGCCGGTGCCGCCGTCGCCAACCCGGTGGACACGATCGCGTCGGTCTCGGGCGCCGCTTTTGAGCAGGCGTTGCGGATCGTGCTGGCCGACGACGGAATCGACGCCGTGTTGGCGGTGATCGCGCCGACGCCGTTGACGGGACGGGACGACCTGACCGCCGCGGTCGTGGCGGCGGCGGGAAGCTCCACGCCACTGACGGCGGTCGTGCTTGGGCAGGCTGCCCGCGTGCGGACTCTCACGGCGCCGGACTCGGCGGACTCGGCAGACTCGCCAGACAAGGCCCCGTCAGCGGCTGTCCCGTCATTCGCCGTGCCCGAGGATGCGGTCCGTGCGCTGTCGCTCGCGGCCGCTCACACCGACTGGCTGCGTCGTCCCCGCGGCACCGTGCCCATCTTCGACGACATCGTTCCCGAGACCGCGCGCGGCATCGTTGACGCGACACTGGCTGCACGGTCGGCCGGAGGCTGGCTGCAATCCGCGGCGGCGGCGCAGCTCCTGGCCGCCTATGGCATTCCGGTTGCCCGCAGTGAACATGCGGCGTCGGCCCAGGAAGCCGCCGCCGTCGCCGAACACATCGATGGACCGGTCGTGTTGAAGGCGGCCAATCCCGACCTGGTGCACAAGACCGACCTGGGCGGGGTCCGGCTGGATCTTGCCACTCCGGCCGATGTGGCGGATGCCTTCCGATCAATGCAGGCTCAGCTGGGCGAGGCAATGGGCGGAGCCGTTGTGCAGGCCATGGTCGCCCCCGGCGTCGAAACCCTGGTCGGGATCGTGCAGGACCCGGCCTTCGGCCCGCTCGTCGGTTTCGGCCTCGGCGGCGTCCTGACCGACCTGCTGGCCGACCGGGCCTTCCGGCTGGTACCGCTGACCGACCGGGACGCGGCCGAGCTGGTCCGCGCGGTACGCGGTTCCACCCTCCTGTTCGGCTTCCGGGGGAGCCCGCCGTGCGACGTGGCCGCGGTCGAGGACATCCTGCTGCGGGTCGCCCGCCTCGCCGACGACCTGCCCGAGGTCGTCGAGATGGACATGAACCCGCTCATCGTCCACGAGCGCGGCGCGGTCGCGGTCGATGTGAAGATACGGCTGGCGCCGGTGCCGGAGATTCCCGATCCGACACTGCGCCGACTGCGCTGAGCGGCATCGGCGGCTCGAAACATCAACATCGGGAAACGTCGGGAAACACCGCGCAGGCTCGCGGCTCCAGGTACGATCACGCCCCGTGGGGACGATCCGAGTTTTCGTATTGGACGACCATGAAATTGTCCGCCGTGGTCTGCGGGAAGTGCTCGAACGGCACGACGACATCGAGGTCGTGGGCGAGGCGGGCAGTGCGGGCGAGGCGCTGCGGCGGATTCCGGCCCTGCTACCCACGGTCGCGGTTCTCGATGCCCGGTTGCCGGACGGCAGCGGTATCGACGTGTGCCGCGAGATCCGGTCGAGTCACCCGGAGATTGCCTGCCTGATCCTGACCTCCTATGACGATGACGAGGCTCTGTTTTCAGCGATCATGGCGGGTGCCGCGGGCTACGTTCTGAAGGAGATCCGCGGTACCGACCTGGTCGGCGCGATCCGAACGGTGGCGTCGGGTCAGTCGTTGCTGGCTCCCTCCGCCACCCACCGGGTTCTTGCCCGGCTGCGGGAGGGGCCGAAGGAGGACTCTGCGCTCGTGGCGCTCAACCCGCGGGAGCGCGAAATCCTTCAGCTTGTCGCCGAGGGACTCACCAACCGTCAGATCGGCACCCGGATCCACCTGTCCGAGAAGACGGTCAAGAACTATGTTTCCAGCATCCTGGACAAACTGGGCCTCACCAGCCGGACCCAGGCGGCGGTTTTCGCGGTGAGACGCGAGGGCACGACCCCGCAGCTGTCCTGACCGCCTCCGCGACGTGGTTGACCGCCATCCACCGGACCGCGGTGCAGTCGTCGGGCCAGACGAACCGGCTCGTCCGGTCCGCACGGTTTTCCGCCTCTATTGGCACCCGGGCGCCCGCCTCCTCTTAACGATGTGAATCTGATGCTCCTGCCACAACACCAGATTCACATCGTTCCCAAAGAGTGACCGGCGACGACCTGGACGGGGCACCGGCTTTGCCGGCCGGTGGACGCAGCGACTACCGGGCCGGGGTTATCAGTCCGTAGTGTCCGTCGTAGCGGTGGTAGAGCACGTTACCCCGCCCGGTCGCGTTATCCACGAAGAACACGAACGGGAAGCCGGTCAGGCTCAGCCGCGCGACCGCCTCGTCGACGCCGAGGTGGGGTGCGGGCTGCTCGCTGATGGTCAGTGGTACCGCGACGACCGGACCGCCACGCCGTGGCCGCGAGTCCGTCCGGGCCAGGCGGTAGCCGGCGTCGTCGCGGTAGATGACGCTGTCCTGCCCACTGTCGACATCGGTGTACAGGTGGAAGTCGTAGTCCATCGTCTCCAGCTCGAAGACGGCCTCATCGGGGGTCTCCCGCGCCAGCGTGAAGGACTTGTGGCGGACGATTTCGCGTTCCTCGGGGGGACGCGGGTAGTACTGTGGGCGGTGGGTCGGCTCGCTGCCGTGGCGCCACTCATGGGGCTCGTGCGGCTGTTTCAGCGGCGCGCCACCCCGCCGCGCCTCCCAGTGCTCGGCAATCCTGATCAGCCGCTCCCGCAGGCGCGCCTGCAGCAGGTCGATCGCTTCGTGCATCGTCGTGGCCGCGACGTGCGCCCGCAGCGGCCGCCCGTTGACGTCCATGTTGGCCTGTGCGACCGCCGGCCGCGGTAGCGCGGGGTCCGCCGAGTGGGTCAGCCGCACCTGGGCGTACAGGATCGGTTCATCCGTCTCCTGGGCAAGCGCAAGGATCTTCCGGCGCGCGTAGGCGCCGGAGCTCGCCGGCATCGCACCCCGGGTTCCCACGGCGACCTCGGGAATGATTGTCGTCGTGGATCGCCTCATACCCTCCTCGTGCCCTACCACCGCCGTTCGAACCGGATCCCCGGTTGCCGGCAGTTGGTGCTCAGCGCCTCCACTGCGGTGCGACGCGCGCCCATTCGGCGTCCCAGGCGGCCAGCCGTCCGCGGTCGAGGAAGCGGCGCAGGAGCAGGTGGCATCCGGCCAGCGCCGTCCCGGCGGCGCCCACCGCAAGCACACCGACGCCGACCCCTTTGGCGACAGCCGAGGCCTCGGTGGCCGGCGGGTTCACCCGCTGGCCGGTCCCGTCGGTCCAGACCGTGACACGGGTGCCCGCCGGGCTACCCGCAACGGCCCGCACATAGCCGGTCCGCGTGGTGCCACCGGCACCGGCACCACCAGCGCCATCGGTACTGCCGATGCCGGCGGGAGCCGGCCACCGCGCGATCGCCAGCGCGGGCATCGCGACACCCATGACCGCGTACGGGCCCGGAGCGTCCGTCACCAGGACACCGACGACGCGGTGGTGGGTAGCGGCCGCGACGGCCGCGTCACGGTGAGCACCCTGGTATGTCCGCGCACCGGCCCAGCTCGCCAGCGGCACAGCGATCAGAAACAGGACAGACAGGATGACCAGGGCGGCGGCCTCGATCCGATCCGCCGGCCGGCACAGCGGGTTGTGCGCCGAACTGAGCCAGCGCACCCTTCGAATCAGGCGTGCACCAGGATATCGCGATATGATCGACATTGCTTTCTGCCCTCCGAGCTCGATGCAGCTCCGGTCAGCAGAGTCCGGCGTTGTGCCACGGCACGGGCTTGCGGCCACCATCATCCCCGTCGTCCGCCCAGCTGGCTTGCCCGTGGCAGGTGCCGAGGAGGCTCATATCTGGGCAGCCGAATATGTGAGCCGCCGAACCGCAGCGGACAGAGCGCTGATGCGTGACACTTGAGTCATGACTCACTCTTCGAACCTCTCCGGACAGTGCGGCGTATACGTACCGTTACCGGTCGGCCGATCCGGTCGGGACATCTGACTGGGCATCGGCGATGTCCGGTCAGATGTCGGCGTTCGTCGGATCGATCTCAACCGCGATCGTCCGCCGAGCGGACAGATATGTCGAGATGCTGGACGAGGCACGGCTGGACGGCCGCATGCGGGTCGCGGAGCCGGGCCTTCTCGATCGGTTCGAAAGATATGCCGCCGACGTTCTCGATCGGTATATCCCACCTGGCCCCCGCAATCGCGACAGCCTTGTTTTCGCCGATTTATACAACCAGGCGGCACTCGCCCCAGCCGAGGACGGCGAACATTCCACCATCGCGGCGCTGCTCGCAGCGGAGGTCGAGGTTCGTGGTCCGCTGCGGCTCACCCCGGCACAGATCTTGCGCCTGGCCGAGATCCTCGAGCGCCTCGGCCACCGCTTCGCGCGGGCCGACCTGCCGCTGCACGCCGCGTTCTCCTTCGATCGCGCCGGCGGCCTGTTCCTGCAGGTGGAAAACCATCTCGCCCGCGACCGATGCCTGCTTGCGGCGCATCGGGCCCGGCACCGGGCCCGAGGTCGGGGCGTGCGCAAGATTCTGGAGACAATCTCGAATCTGTTATGTGGCTACGGGTACCAGCCCTACCGTCTGCTCGCCTGGGCGTTTGTCCAGCTCACGGCGCTGATTCTTATTTTGACAATTTTTTTCGGCGTCTCGTTGGTTACCAGCGTGCACATGGCGCTCACCAACTACCTCAACCCGCTGGGATTCGGCGATGTCGATGGCCTGCCCGACGGCGCCTGGGCTCTGCTCATAGTCGAGTCCTATGCCGGGGCGGTGTCGCTGAGTGTCTTCTTCGCCCTGCTGGTGCGGCGATGGTTTCGGTTATGAGGTGATCGGTACGAGTGTGGCTACCCACGGTCACCAGTCCGCGTTGCCGCGTCGCGTCTGTTCGACCGCCTGCAGCGTCTGCAGGGCGATCTGGTCCCGAATTCGAGCGACCTGCGTGTTCCATTGGCGGCTGAATCCGGGGCGCTGTTCCAGCGCATCCCACAGCGGCGACAGTGCCGGGTCCACCTGTGCTCCGGGCATCCAGACGTGGAACAGCCGTTCGACGGCGGTCGTGAGAATGTCGATCGCTTGCTGCCCCAGCGCTTTTAGCCGGTCGGTCTGTTCGATGACCTGCGCAAGCGTGGTGAGCAGCCAGTCGTGCAAGGCGAAATCCTCGCAGAAGCGCGCGGCGAGGCCGAGCTGGCTTTCGTCCACAATCAGCTCGATGGCGTGTACGACATCGCCGTCGGACCGGACCCGCGCGACGGGACCGTCGTGGTCGCCGACCCGGGCGGCCCAGCGGACCCAGGTCGGCCGCGCCCTTACGGACGTCACGTGATCGAGCTGTACATGACCTTGGATGTCGCTTATCAGGCGTTCACTGACCGAGCCCAGATCAATGGTGGACGACGGTGTGGAGTCCGCCAGGTAGCCCTCGGCGAGCTCGGCGGCATCCGCCCGACTGATGACTTCGACCACGCCCAACTGGTCGGCGTAGTGTGACCACGCCAGCCGGCTGGGGCCCGTCGCACGCCGGAGGTAGGCGCTCGCCGAGCCCTGCAGCACCAGACCCGAAGTGATCATAGCGCGAGACGTGACCGTGCCGATTCCCCGGGCCCGGACTCGGCTTGAGGTCGCGAGCGTGCAGTCGATCCCGGTTACCAGCTCTGGTGAGACGGCGTGAGCGATGGGGCGTTCTGTGCACAACACGCGGCGTCCCGGCACCGTCCCGAGGATCTGAGCCACGAGCGGCGTCGGAAGCGGCGCCGTGTTGTGCAGGAGGCAGGTTCGGACCTCACCGAGGACCAGCATCGGGTTTTATGTTCCTTCGATGAAGACGTGTGAAATGCGGTCAATGACCTTGCGTGGTATCTCCAGACCTTCACTCGCCCCGCGTTCGACCACCTGGCCGATGACGGGCTCGTCAAGGCTGAGATGGCTGAGGATGAGTTTGATCGCGTTTTCGATCGGCAGGTACCGCTGCGGCAGGATGGAGACCGACCGGTAGGCACAGAAGGGCGCTGCCCGCGGATTCATCTGCATCACAGCGGGCAGTTCGTTCCAGGTCTCGGGTATGTCGTCGATCCCGAGCGTTAGCTGGTGCGGATGCGCGATCGGTTCGCCGAAATGGCGCAGCATCCCCAGCCGGAGCAGGTGCCAGATCGACGCTAGAAAAGGACACGACCAGGTCCGTTGGATCACCGTCTCGCCGCCCACCCGTTCCTCGACGTCCTTCCACAACTCGATGTCGAGGAAGATCGAATGGTTGCGCTTGCCGAACTCCTGCGGCGGCTCCCACCGCTGGGTGTGCATGGCCTGGTCGGTGCCGGTCTCGGGAGACCGTTCGCCGTTGCAGAGCCAGCCCGACTGATGGGGCGGCGGGCGGGAGCCGTTCGTGCCCGGAGCGGGTTCGGGAAGCAACCTGGCCGCGACGAGTTCCGCGAGCGGCACACCGTCCGCCACGCAGCAACCCGCCTCGCGCGCGATGTAGTCGATCGACACGCCGCACTCGTCCCCGATCGCGACGAGCTTCTGCAATATTTCATTCGGATTCGTACTATTAAAGAAATAGTCGTCAACCAGAAAACAGGTGCTGACGCGGGGCCGATCGGCGGTGACGCTCTTTTTGGCGGCCGTGGCCCACGGCGCAAGCCGCTGAAATTGGCGACGTATCCGTTCCTCGTCCCTGGCCAGGTCCTCCATATAGAAGTGACCCACTTCAATCGAAAGGTGCGACAACGGTACGCCGCGAACACTGTCCTGATTGCTGGCTTCGGTGTAAGCGACGACTTCCAAGGCGGTCACAGCCCTTCCCACACACCGTCGTCGGTCAGATTACGGGCCAACTCGTCAAAGGCTTCGACGGTCGCGGCGTTGGCGAGGTTCCCGGAGACGTCCGCATCCGAGATGACCTGTTCCCGCCACTGTAGCACCGGCTCGACCGGCGTCTCGCCCAGCGTCGCGCTGTGCCCGAGCCGGTTGCGCAGCGCCAGCTGTTTGAGTTCATCATTGCAGGTACGCAGCCACTTCGCCTGCGCCGGCCGGTCTGCGGAAAGCGGCGAGTTGAGGACGGGTACCGCGGTACGGACGAACCGGATCGCGTCCTGCAGCGCCTCACGTCCGTGACCGGCCCGAGTTCCCTCGTCGAGGAGTCCGTCGTTGCCGTAGACGAGACTATGGGCTGCGACGATATGCTGCCTGGTCCAACGGTGGAATACCAGCCAGCGGACGGGAATCGAGCGGATTTCCGGAGCTGCCGTCGCGTTCAGCGCCATGTGCAGAGCGTGTGATCGGCCGGCACTGAGATCGACCACACACACCTTGAATTCCTGGTCCAGCCGCCGGAACAGTTCGATGCAGCGGCGTACCTTCTCGGCGGAGCTGGGGAATTCTGCCCCACCTCGATCGCCGGCGAACAACGCCAGCCGGCCCGCCTTGGCGTGCAGCATGCGAAGGCCCGAGCGGTCGGAGGTGGCGCGGATGTCGACCTGGTACGGGCTGCTGATCGTTCCGCCGATGTAGGAGTGGAGGCCGACGTCCGCGCCGCAGTCGATTTTCGAGATCTCGAAGATCGCTCCAGCGGTGGGGGATCCGAAGTCGAAGTCGAGGTAGGCGACATCGTTGCCCGCGAGCGACAACCGGTAGGCGATGTTGCAACTCGTCACCGACCTGCCTGTTCCGCCCTTGTCCGAAGCAGCGAACACCAGCATGGCTAGATGATCCTTGCTGCGTCGATGCGTGCAACAGCCAGCTCGTCAAGTTTGCGGAGCGCCTCCATGGCAAGGGCGCTGGCCGATGACGGCCGCTCACTGAGAATCCTGCGCGCCCGCGTCAGCGTGGCCTCGATCTCCAGGAGACCCGTGTTCAACTCGGATCGATCATCGGCGTCGGCCTGCAGGATTTCCTGATTCAGCAGATGGTCGGCCTCACTGAGTAGTTCGCGGGCGTTGTCCACCATGTGCGTGGTGCGCAGCGGCGTCTCCTCGTACGTGCCGGCCGCGGCGACAAGCCCTTCGATCATGCGCTCGGTCAGATACCACGAGGGCCTGTTGTCAACGGGACCCCCGCGGGGAGGAGGAGCTCGACCGGGTTGTCCCACAGCCCCGACCCTGGACCTTCGCGCAACCGGCGGCGGACGAGATGGTCCATCGTGGCCTCGGCGACGACCATGAGGCGGTCGCGGGCGGACACGTTCGCCGACAGCCTTGCAGCCTGCAGCGTGCGTTTGAGAAGCAGCGGCGCGAAGTCGGCGGCGCTCCAGAAGAGCTGCGGGCCCAGGTCCTCACTGCCGTTAAGGGTCATTTGTACGCCGGGCACGTGCAGCGCCACGGCGGGATCGCTCTTCGTGACTCGACTGGTGATCCGGCCACGACGAGCCAGTTCCTCGAACACCTGTACCGCGCGGGTGAGATCGTCGTCGGTCGCTCGTCGGTTGATGAGGTCCTGAACAAGTACCGAGGAAACGAGCAGGCTGTAGTAGTCCGACTCCTCGCCGTCGGAGGTCTGCCACGGGATGTTCTCCAGCGGCCACGCCTGATCACCGAATCGGGCGATGGTGGACCAGTACCGTTGAGTGAGGTCCCAGCGAATCTGCAACGCCTCGGCCAAACGCCGCTGCTCATCGTTGAGGAGGCCTAGCTCGCGAGTCCGGGGTGAGAGGAGGTCGTTGATACCGTCGAGCGCCACAACCGTGAAATACAGATAGGGTCTGGCTTCGGCAACACCGGAACGTTGCTGAAACCCGTCACTTACAAAGTCGATCCGCCCGGCGTTCTGTGCAATTCCCCAGGTCCATCCGCATTCGAACAGCAGATTCTCGTTGTCGAGGCCAACGTCGGAACCCACCCCGATCCGGACGTCGTCCCGTAGTCTGGCACGGACCCGGGCGAGGTTGTTCCGCAGTTCCTGGAGCACTATGCGTTCTGAGACTCCCGCCGCGTTCATCATATGGAGCATTGCGCGGCCGTACGGATCGTCCGGTTCGACGGTCTTCACTACGAAGCTGCGCAGGAGCCCCAGCATGGCCGCGGTGAGTCGGCGACTCGTCGACGCCTCGATCTCTTCGACCTTCCGTCTCACCTCGGGGCGGCGCTCGACAGTCGGCTTGTAGACACTGATGAAACCCAATGCCGCAAGGCACAAGGTCACCGACATCGAGTAGGCGTCGACGACGTCGAGCTCGAGCTGCTCGGCTGTGGCCGCAGGCTGTGGCCTGCTGGCCTCCCGCCGGAGGTAGCGGCCGCCGGTGAAGACGGGCTCCCCCTTCTCGTCCGAGTACCTGCCGATGTAGTCACCAAGTATCTCGACGATAACCCGAGGTATGCGATTGCTGTCGCCCAGTGGTTTCAGCGTGGTTCGCACATCGTCGGCGATGGCATCCGGGCGGTCGAGCGCCAGGTTTTCGATCGTGGTCGCCGGATAGAGGATGCATAGAAGCTGCTCGGCATCACTGATCGAGTTGGACTCGTCCCTCCCGCCCCAGACCCAGGTTCCGTCCTGGTAGGCGGTCGCCAGCACCGCGCGCCAGATGTCAAGGATGTGTTGCCTTGGCTGAATCCTCACCGTAGCCGTCCAGAATAGGTTTGAGGCGTCATGCTCAGGCGGCCGCGAATAGACTGCACAGTTCCGTAACCGTATGAGTACGCTTGCAATGTACCAGGGAAGCTGCTGACCTTCGTCGCCGGGACCGTCCCCTTCGGCGTGGCCTGTACGCTCCGAAGTCGGGCGCAAACGCGAAAGGTGGCCCCGCGGGTGGCTTTGGACCGCTCGTACCGGGCATCGTCGCACGAGCTGACTGTGCTCGCGGTGCGGCCCGGATCATCGCGTCGCTCGTCGGGCAACCGTCCAGGAGTCGGCTCGACCAGTGGCGGCAAGCGCCGACCTCCGCTACCTCTGCAGTCCACTGAACTTCACACCTTGAAGCTAGCGAGTTGGACGCACGGGGAGACAACCGGGATGACCGCTATTGCACATGGGACGGCGGATATTCAACCATCCGCGCCGTATGGTCACCGATGAACCTCGCCGGCTTGCAAAGATCAAGGGCGTCCTGCTGTTCAATGGTGAGGCCACGCCCGCCGAGGAGCGAGCAGACCAGTTCGGCGGTGGCGGGGGCGAGCGTCACTCCAAGGCCGAAGTGACCGGTGGCTGCGATCACTCGTGCGTCCTTCGTCACGGGGCCGATGATCGGGTGCTGGTCCACGGTGGCTGGCCGGACGCCGGACCAATGGCGCTGTACCGTCCAGGAACGAGCGGTCGGGACCAGCGCGGTGACTCCCGCGAGTACGGATTCGTAGCCTGCTCTGGAGGGAATGCTGTCCGGTATTCCGTACTCGTACGTCGCGCCCGCGGCCACCCGTCCGTCCACGCGCGGGACCAGGTATGCCGACTTGATTCCCTCCGCCGTCTCGATTTTGGCGTACAGCTGGAAACGAAGGGGATAGCTCGCCATCCGAGGTACCTGGAACTCCATTGCCTGTCCCTTTACGGGAAACATCGGATCGACGGTGCGAGCCGGCAGTAACTGGCCGCTACCCAGCCCCGCGGTGAGCACGGCGTGACGACAGCCGAGCATTTTTCCGCCCTTCACGCGGATCATTATACTGTCCGGTGTGCTCCTCATCTCCTCCACCGTCGCCCCGGTGAGGACGGTGACACGCGGATCCCGTCGCAGTACGGAATCGAGCGCGGAAAGCAGGCGAGCGGGCTCCAGCGACGCTTCCCGCGGCAGCAGGAATGCGCCCTTTGCGCGCCGCGTGAGCAGCGGCTCCAAGGCCTGAAGCTCGGCTGGGGAGCACGGAACGACCTCGACGCCGCGCGAGATCCATTCCGGCAGCAGCACGCAGCCGAGCCGGTCGAGTTCGGTACCCGACAGTGCCACCTGGAGCAGACCTGCGGTATGCAAAGGTATTGACACGGCGGCTTCGTTTTCGATCTCCCGCAGCCAAGCCGGATAAAGCGCGCGACTCTGATCCGCGAGAAGACTCAGGCTTGCTCCGCAGATGTCGTCACTCTGCGGCGTAATCCCTCCTATTGCCGCCGACGAAGCCATCGCGCCGAGCGAACGGGCTTGATCTACGACCGCAATCCGCTCGAATAGGGAGCGCGCCTGGTAGGCGACCGCGCAACCGATGACCCCTCCGCCGACAACGATGAGGTCGAACTGCGTGTTCACCCGGCCTCCTGTTACGGATTGCTACCACAGGCGTCGTCGTGCGAATCTGTGGGCGTGTCATGAAGTGTAATCCCGATCGAGCCCAATGCCGTGAATTTTGCGATGTCCGCCCTTCTGCCCTGGTCCTGGTCCTGAGTCCTGGTCCTCGCACCTCGCGATGTCCGTGCCCCGGACTCGCTCCTTGATCGTCATCCGTTATGCGGGTGCATCCAGCGGGGGGAAGGGGCATAGGCGCGGCCTGGGCGGGCACGTTGGTAGCACATCGGTCGCACGTACATCGGTCGCAAGCTCGGAGGCGTCATGGCGGACAGCGACGGCCGGACCGGCACCGTCAGTTCGATCGGCATCAACCGTGGGCCCGATTCTGAGCCGACGCCACTCGGTATCTATCTGAATGACCATTTGGCCGGTGCTACCAGCGGTCTTGAGCTGGCCCGCCGCGCGGCCCGGTCGCAGCGCGGTTCAGCGGCCGGGGATGTGCTCGAGCGACTGGCGTCCGAGATCGCGCAGGACCGTACCGCGCTGCTCGACATGATCAGCGCTCTCGGTCTCCCCGCGCGCCAATACAAGGTCTATACAGGTTGGGCGATGGAGAAGGTCGCCCGGCTCAAGCTCAACGGTCAACTTCTGCGGAACTCACCGCTGCGTACGGTCATCGAACTGGAGTCGTTGCGGCTCGGTGTGGAGGGCAAGGCGATGGCGTGGCGCACGCTGCGTGCGGTGGCCGAACGCGACGCCCGCCTTGACGCCGCGCAACTCGATCAGCTGGTAGGCCGGGCGCGGCGGCAAGAAGACGATCTTGAAGGTCTTCGGATGGACACCGTCCGGAGGCACCTGTGACCATCTCCGGCGATGCGACAGAACCACGATCGCATCGCCTTTGGCCCGTCAGCTACCCGGGGACTTCGGCCTCCGGCGATGCGACAGAACCACGATCGCATCGCCTTTGGCCCGTCAGCTACCCGGGGACTTCGGCCTCCGGCGATGCGACAGAACCACGATCGCATCGCCTTTGGCCCTCTGGGCGACGGGTCTTCCTTGTCGGCCTCATGGGGGCGGGTAAGTCGACGGTCGGTACAGCTTTGGCGACGCTGCTGGGCTGCCGGTACCTGGACAACGACGTGCTGCTCACCCAACAGGCCCAGGCCGGCCCGCGGGAGCTGGCCACGGCCGGGCCGGCGGCTCTGCACGACCATGAGTCCCGCCAGCTGCGGACACTGCTGGAGCTGCCCGGGCCGTTTGTCGCGGGTGTCGCCGCGAGTGTCGCCGACCGCCCGCACGACATGGCGCTGATGGCCGCCGCCGGATGGGTCGGCTACCTTCGGGCGACCCCACGGACGCTGGCCGGACGGGTGGGAGGGGGAGCTGGCCGGCCGTGGCTGGACGACGATCAACAGGCTGTCCTGGAGTCGATGTTCGCTGCCCGCGACCGCGTGTATCGACGCACAGACTATGTGGTGGACACCGACGGCCGCGACGCGGGGGAGATCGCGGCCGAGATCGCGGCCGCGCTGGCATCCCGGTTCGCTACGGACCGGTAGCCGACCCCCCGGTTGCTCCGCGATCATCTGGGTGGCGGGACGGCTGGTCCGTCGACCAGGATGAGGAACCAGCCGAGAGCCAGCAGAAGATCATATTCATGTAGTGATGGGGCTCCGTCGGACGGGCCGACCAGGATCCTGCGTCCGCCGAGCACGATCGCTATCCCATCCCGGGCAAACAGCACCACGTTGTGCCCGTCGATCCGTGGCACGCCGGTGGCGTGGGCGACGAAACCCCGGGCGAAACCCTGCCGGTTAGGTATGATCCAACGTAGCCAGCGGTCTCCGGTCAGTTTGACGAGGGCTCCCCCGCGTCCCTGCTGGAATTCCGCGAGCGTGTCGCCGGTCGACCCGAGCGCGACCCGCAGGCCGCCGTGGCGGGTTTCCACAACCATCAGATGCTTTCGGACCTTGCATGTGATCCGACCCTGCGCACGCCAGTCTTTCCGCATCTGGGCGATCGCCTCGTCGTCGACCCGGAGCGCGAACTGGTCTCCTGTCGCGGTGACCGGCTCCCAGGTGAATTCCGGCACCATCGCGCAGTCGGAGTGAACCGTCGTCATGTTGCCCTCCTGCCGGGCCGTCTCGGAACGTCGACCCGTCTGTTTCCATTGAAAGACCCGCTGGTCAGCAGCTGATCAGGGCCGCGAACGTGGCAGCTGGGTGAACGACGGGGCCGACGGGGGCCGATGGGGCCGGCGGGGGCCGGCGGGGTTGTGCCGCGGCGACCGGGTCCTGACCGGGTCCTGACCGGGTCCTGACCGGGGTCCTGTCGGACACGGGGGCGGGTGCTCCTGGTGCCGGTGGCCGACAGTTGCCTCCGGCTTGCCACGGCCTCGTGTTGCACACTGGTTGAAGGTGGTATTTAAGTAGTGTGATCATGTAATGGGCGATGTGCGTTGTTTCGCGAGACAGGATGACATGGAGTTTCGGGTTCTTGGATCGCTCGAGATGGTGCGCGACGCCACGCATGTCCCGATCGGTGGTCCGCAGCGCCGGCTGTTGCTCGCGGCTCTCCTGTCCGAGGCGAACCGCCCTATCCCCGACCGGGATCTCCTCCGCGCCATGCAGGGCGATGGCGGTTGGCACGAAGAGCATCGGCGCGAACACCTGCATCGGCTGCGGGTGCATATTCTCGGTCTTCGGCGGGTGTTGGGCCAGTCCAACGGCCAGCCCCTGGCGCGGGACGCCGGCGGGTACGTTCTCCAGGTCGGGGCGGACGAGCTCGACGAACTGGTTTTTCTCAGACTGGTTGAGCAGGCCCGGCGGCTGCGGGATTCCAAGGACGTGGCGAGCGCTGCCGACCGGGTGGACGAGGCATTGGCGCTCTGGCGCGGGGAACCACTGGCAGATCTTGAGAGGCGTCCCTTTGTCGAGCGTTATGCGGCCCGGTTGGGCGAGCTGCGACTGCATGCGGAAAAAGAAAGGGCCGCCGCATATCTGGCGGCCGGTCGGCACGGGCCGCTTGTACCGATACTGCGCCGGCTGCTCGTCGAGAACCCGGCCGACGAACGCCTTCAGCTTGATCTGTCGCTGGCCCTTTACCGCGACGGTCGCCGGGAGGATGCCGCCGCCGTCTGCCTGGATGCGTTGCGCCGATCCCGTGATCGTGGAATCGAACCCACCGCGATGCGGGAAAGGCAACGGGCGATCCTCGCGGACGAGCCGTCCCTTCGTTGGGCCGCGCCGGCTGAACAGGTTCGGCTGGGAGCCGTGCCGCGCCATCCCGTGCCGTCCCAGCTTCCCGCGGGCACGAGGAACTTCACCGGTCGGGAGAAGGAGGTTTCCGATCTCCTCGCCTTGTTCGAAGCGGAGGACGCCGGTGCGGGCGTAATCGTCTCGGCAATAGCCGGGCAGGCAGGCGTCGGTAAGACGGCACTCGCCATTCACGTCGCCCATCAACTCCGGGGTCGGTTTCCCGACGGCTTCCTGTATACGAACCTGCAGGCCACACCGGACTCGCCGGCCGAACCTTCGACGGTTCTGGTGTCGTTTCTGCTGGGGCTGGGGGTGTCACGCGAGCACATAGGGGACGATCCGCAGGTGCGGGCGGCGCTGTACCGTTCAACCCTCGACGGCAAACGGCTGCTCGTCGTTCTGGACAACGCGACCGATGCCGAACAGGTGCGCCCGCTGCTCCCGGGGGCGGCGTCCTGCGGGGTAATTATCACCAGCCGACGGGCACTTTCGAGTCTGGATGCCGACCATTTCGTGCTCGACGTCCTCGATTCCGACCCGGCGGTGGCACTGCTCGCCAAGGTGGCACGCGGCGAGCGGGTCGCGGCTGAACTGGACGAGGCCCGTACGATCGTGGCGCTGTGTGGCTTTCTGCCACTGGCGGTGCGGATTGCGGGTGCGCGCCTCGCGCAGCGGCCCGATGCCAAGCTGCGGTCCCTGCGAGAAGAGCTCCAGGTTGCGCGTTTGAACGTGCTCCGGGTCGGTGATCTTGAGGTGCGGGCCAGCGTCGACCTGAGCTACCGGGGGCTACCGGCGGCGACCAGGCGGGCGTTCCGGCTGCTGTCCGTGCTGGAAACGGAGGACGTCAGCCCCCTGGCCGCGGCCGCACTTCTTGATCAGAATGTACAGCAGGCCGCGGAGCTGCTGGAGGAGTTGGCGGTCGGGCACCTGATCGAGCGCCGGGCCGGAAACGGCGATGAGCCCCGCTACCGCTTTCACGACCTGCTGCTGTTGTTCGCGCGTGAGCGTCTCGCGCAGGAGGACTGCCCCGCCGACCGCTGCGCCGCGCTCGAGCGGGTGCTGGAGATGTATCTGGCCTGCGCGCAGGACGCTGCGAGCCGGCTGCACGCGGGTAGCCGCACCATCGTCCCCCGCAGGTCGCCGCCCCGGTGGCAACCGGGGGAGGACGGGGTGATCGAGGCCGCTGCGCGCAGTCCGATCCAGTGGTTCGACCGTGAGAGCAAGAGCGTTGTCGCCCTCGTCGAGCAGGCCGGGGCCGAGGGCTTTGATGAGATGACGTGGCTGCTGAGCGCCGCGATCGTCGACTTTTTCGAGATCGGCTCGCACTGGTCGTTCT
>NZ_CAUVXP010000048.1:0-35555 GCF_963555955.1 Protofrankia sp. Cas3 | reverse complement strand
CTGCGGATGACCGTCAGCGGCCCGCTCAACGACACGGCCAAGTCCGGCAAGGCATATATGGAGAAAGCCCATCCGGGCCTGACCGTTGAGATCACGTCGACTGCGACCACCTACACCCAGATTGTCCAGCAGATCAGCGCCGACACCTCGGCCGGGCGCAAGACCGACCTTGCGGTGGCCGGGTTTGACCTGCTGCCCACCTACGTCGAGCAGCTCGACGCGCAGGAGCTGGCGCCGCGTTTGTTGCGCGCCTCCTACGACCAGCGGTTCACGACTCTGGGCAAGGTCGGCACCCAGCTGTACGCCGTTCCCCAGCAGGTGTCCGTCCCCGTTCTGCTCTACAACACCGAAATGCTCGCCAAGGCCGGCGTGGATCCGAAATCCCTGGCCGACACCGGCGGTGTGATCGCCGCAGCCGACAAGATCAAGGCTGCGCTGCCGGGCGTCCAGCCGATCGACCTGCCCACCGGGGATCAGTTCGGCCAGTGGTTCCTCAACACGATTGCCGGCTCGAAGGGCGCGAACATCCAGAACGCGGAAGGCCGGCCGAACTTCACCACCGACGCCGCTCGTGCCGCCGCCGGCTTCCTGGCCAAGGTCGGCAGCTACGGGCCGCAGTCGAAGACACCGACCGATGCCCTGGTCCGGTTCGGTTTCGGTAAGCAGACCGCCATGGCCGGGGCGAGCATCAACTCGGTTGTGCCGGGGCTACGGGAACTTGACCAGCAGGGCAAGGGCCCTTTTCCGCTCGGAGTGGCGCCGATCCCGGTCCTGCCGGGCGGCACACAGCACCCGGTGGCCGGTGGCAACGGTCTCGTGGTGCTCGCAACCGATCGTTGCCAGAATGAGATGGCCACCGAACTGATGGTGTCGCTGCTCGCTCCGGACGTGGTCGCAGCCGGTGTGGAGGCGCTGAGCTACCTACCTGTCGACATTGAAGCCGCCAACCGGCTGGTACCGCTCTACCAGCAGTTTCCGCAGCTCGTACCCTTCAACGCAATGGTGGACTCACTCGTTCGGGCGCCCTACTGGACCGGGACGCGTGGTGGTGAAGTACCCGCGCTTGCGTCGGATGAGGTCCAGAAGATCATGATGGGTGCGGATCCGGCGGCGACCCTGACCGAGTTGCAGAGCCAGGCGGAGAATCTCACCCAATGACCGTCCGCATCCACCGTTGGCGGCGCTGTCTCCCGCGATCGCTCGCTCGCCAGCTCGCCCACCGGCCGGCTCACCAGGTCGCTCACCTGCCGGCTCACCAGGTCGCTCACCTGCCGGATCACCTGCCGGATCAGCGGTTGTCGCCGGGAAGACGACCGTGAGTGGATCGTTGGTTGAGCCTGGTACGGGCAGGGGGAGGCTCGCGGGTGATCCCGGCGTGACGGCGGCTGGGGCTGGGGCTGGGGCCGCCGCCGCCGGGTCCGGGGTCCGCATCGAGGTGGACGGGGTCAGCCGGACCTTCGGCGCCGTCCGTGCGCTCGACGCAGTAAGCCTGTCAGTGGAGCCGGGGGAGATCGTGGCCCTACTCGGGCCATCTGGATCCGGGAAGTCGACGCTGCTGCGGATCTGCGCCGGTCTTGAGGCGCCGACCGCCGGTGACCTGCGGTTTGGCGGCATCAGCCAGGGTGGTGTCGCACCGCACCAGCGCGACGCCTCGATGGTGTTTCAGCATTTTGCGCTCTACCCGCACCTGACCGCGCTTGACAACCTCGTGCTGGCGCTGAGGTACGGGCGCGGGATGTCGAAGTCGGCGGCCCGGGCGCGGGCCCGCGAAACGTTGGAGATGCTTACCATCGGCGATCTGGCGGGCCGTCGGCCGGCACGGTTGTCAGGCGGCCAGCGGCAGCGGGTTGCCATCGGGCGGGCGTTGGCCACCCGGGCGAAGGTTGTCCTGCTCGATGAACCCATGTCGGGGCTTGATGCGCAACTGCGGGTTGAGCTTCGGGTGGAGATCGTGGCCCTGCTGCGTGGCCTGGGGTCGACCGCGCTGTTCGTCACCCATGACCAGGCCGAAGCCATGGCGGTTGGTGATCGGGTCGCCGTACTCAATCGTGGACGCCTCGAGCAGATCGGCACTCCGGACGAGATCTATGACCGGCCGGCCACGCGGTTCGTTGCCACCTTCGTCGGTGGCCCGCCGATGAATGTCTGCGATGGCACCTGGGTGGACGCAACGCTGCGCGGCAGGGGTTTTGTCGTTCCCGCGCCGGCCGGTGCGGTGGCGGTGGGTGTCAGGCCGGAGCATCTGCACCTGGCCGGGCCGGGCGAGGCTGGGGATCGCGCCGGTAGCGCCACGGGTCGGGAAGACGCCTTCCGGATCGGCGGCGAGGTGGTCGTGGTCGAACGCCTCGGCGCGGATCGTTCGGTGTACGTCCGGACCGAGGCCGGCATGCTCGCGGTCCGGCTCGGCGCCGATCACCTGACTCCCGGTGGCAAACAGGTGACGCTTGGCGCGTCGTTCGAGTCGTTGATTTTCTTCGACCAGGATGGGTGCCTCCTGTCGTCCTGACCGCGGTAGTCGGCACGTTCATACCGTGATTGTGTAGTATATCCGGTTCTGGGTGCTTGTGTGCAGTTCGGCGACTGCCTGCATTGAGCGATCGGTGAGGCACAATGCGTGTGATCTCGTTGTAGTCCACGCTCCGCCACCGTCCAAGAGTGACGGTACGATCTTTTTGATCGCTTGCTTGATAGCAAGCTGTTGGGCGGATGGCGGTGGTATCGGAGGCTTGATGGGGTGTAGATGCGGTCAATGTTGCGAACACCGTGCATTCGGCGTGGTTGTGCGCGTCCTGTTGCCTCCAAGTGACCCGTGTGCACGCATCGCGCCGAAGTAGTCACTGTACGAAAGAGGCCGTGCCACCTACTGTTGTTCACTGCTCACCAATTGCGACTCGAAGGAGGCGGATGATGTTGACCGACGGTGCCGGTGCCTGCACCCACCCGCTCGCGTTCGTCCGAGCGCAGCGTGGCTGGTCCTACCAGAGGCTGGCCCGGGTGGTGGCGCGTCGAGCGCGCGACCTGGGGGTGGCCAACATGGCGGCGGAGCGCCAGAAGGTCTGGCGTTGGGAACACCGCGGCGTGGTGCCCGATCGGGTGTCACAGCTCGCTCTCGCCGCCGAACTCGGCGTCCCGTCGGAGAAGGTCGAGGCCCATCCATGGCCCGCCTGGCTGCCGACCGGTGATGTTGTACGTACCGACTACCCCTGGAGCGGCGCGGGCAGCCTGACGTCCATGATTGATGTTGTCGAGGACGCCCTGACTGACCGTCGTGGATTTCTGACCATCACCGGAGCCGGCGTGGCTGCCCTGGCCGGCGAGTGGTTGAACCTCGAGCCTTCCCGGCTCGCTGCGGCGCTGGGCGGCGGGCCGGTGGACGCGCAGATCGTCAACCGCATCGAACACAACATCCCCGGGTTACGTCTGATGGACGATCGGCTTGGTGGTGAAAGTGTCCGGCGGCTGGTGGACGCCGAACTCGGCGTGGTCACCGATCTGCTGGCGCGGGGTTCGTACACGGAGAAGATCGGGGAACGGCTCCAGCTGCTGGCGGCCGAACTTGCCCGGGTGGCGGGCTGGGCGTCGTTCGACGCCGGCTACCACACCAGCGCCCAGCGGTACTGGATTGCGGCCCTGCACGCCGCCCATGCAGCCGGGGACCGCCTGGTCGGCGCGAACATCATGAAAAACATGTCGCTGCAGTGCGTTGACTTCGACCGCCCGCGGGAGGCAGTGGAGCTGGCGAATGCAGCGGTCGCCAGTAGCGGCGGCATCAGCGGACGGGCGGGCGCGATGTTCCAGATGAGGCTTGCGCGCGCCTATGCGGCATTGGGGGAGCCGGGCGAATGCTCCCGGGCGCTCGTGCGCTGTGAGGCCGCTTTCGAACGGGCGACCCCGCAGGACCCGGCCTGGGCGGGGATGTTCGACGAGGGGTCGTACGCCGCACAGATCGGAATCTGCTACATCGACCTCGGCCGGCTGCCTCAGGCCGACCGGTGGCTGTCCCAGGCACTGGCCCTGCATCCTGCCGTCCACGCCCGCGATCACGCCACCTATCTGCTACGTTATGCAGCTGTTCAGATCGATCTGGGTAACCTCGACTACGGCTGCACGCTGGTCCGCGAGGTCGCGCCGCTACTGGAAGCCACCCGGTCGCAGCGCAACGGGCGGCGGGCCGAGGATGTGCGTCGGCGTCTGCGTCGATATGCCTCCGATCCGCAGGTACGTGAGGTAGATCAGCTTCTCGCCGTCCGTCCGGCCTGAACCCGACCGGGTAGGTTGCTAGTCACTGAGAGTGGCTAGCAACAGGGCGGGTAGTCAGGCTGGTCGCTCTTAACCTGTACCTGTAGGCCGACCTGCCGGACGGACCGGCTGCTGCGGCCCGCTGGCCGGGTCGATGGACGCAGCGACTTCGCCTGTCTCCGGATCGTTGAGCACAAGTGCGGCGTCGTCTGCGACGTTGCGCTTGACGAGGGCCAGCGCAACCGGACCGAGCTCTGCGTGCATGGCTGAGGTGCCGACGAACCCCACCACCCGACCATCGACAGTTACCGGTATGCCTCGGGTGACCGTGCTGCCGTCGAGGTGCAGCAGCACCATGCGCCGCGGCGGGCGCCCCAGGTTGTGTACCCGGGCGACGGTTTCCTGGCCCCGGTAGCACCCCTTGTTGAGATGGACGGCCGTGGACAGCCAGCCGACTTCGTGCGGGATTGTCCGGTGGTCCGTGTCGGTGCCCAGGCGAGGCCGACGGTCGGCGACCCGCAGCGCTTCGAACGTGGACACGCCGGCCAGCGTCACTCCGGTTGACTGCAACCGTTCGACCGTCGCGGTCAGCTCCCGTCGCGGGATCAACAGGTCGACACCGTGGGGCATCGCACGGACGAGCGTCCCGGCCACATCCGGATCCTGATGGCCGGTCGCCGCCAACGGGTACAGCCCCAGCGCCAGTTGGTCGCCGTCATCACCGGAGGCCTCCGCCCCGCCACCGGCCCCGCCGCCCGGCTGTGGGAGCGGGTGGTCGAGCGGGCCGAGGGCGGTGGTCACGGCATCCACCGCGGCCGGACCGAGCACCGAGAGGACGGACCGAGCACCGGTGGCGTCCGTGGGCTCCACCCGGAGCAGGAACCTCATCGACGCGAGGTAGGCCAGTAGCGCGCCGGTGGTGCCCGGTTCAACATCCAGCCAGGTGGTCGTGCCGTCGTCCGCGATCATCAGATGATGTTCGACATGGCCGTGTGGGGACAGCACCAACGCCTCACTGCCGCGCATCGCCGGCAGCGTATCGAGGTGTTGGGATGTGATGCTGTGCAGCCAGGACAGGCGGTCCGGACCGGTGATGCGGATGACCCCGCGATGCGAGCGGTCGACGACCGCCGCGCCGCGTTCGGCCTCGCGCTGTTCGCGCAGTGGGTCCCCGTAGTGGTCGGCCACCCCGAGGTCGGGTCCGGTGGCGGGCACGGCACCGGGGACGTCCAGCAACGGAGAGCGGTAGTGGATGTCATCACCCGGATCGTTGGACGTTTGCGTTTCAGCGTCGGGCAGGCGCGCGGTGTCGGTTACGGGCGCGGTGGTGGCGTCGGCGGTCATGGACGGTTCAACCAGCTTTCGGGTCTGCGCAGTCCACACATCGGCCCGTGAGCGCTACGTGGCTGACGTCCACCGCGAAACCGAAGCGATCCCGCAGGGCCACGACCAGGTCGGACAGCACGGTCGGGGAGACTTCCTGGACGGCCCCGCAGGCCCCGCAGACGAGGTGAACGTGATCTTCGGCACCGGCGGCGTGATAGGTAGGCGCGCCGTGCCCGAGGTGGGCATGCGAAACGAGTTTGAGCTTCTCGAGAAGCTCCAGCGTCCGGTACACCGTCGAGATGTTGACCCCACCCGCTGTGCGGCGGACCTCCGTGACGATGTCCTCCGGGGTGGCGTGACCGAGCCGGGCGACCGCCTCCAGGACGAGCTGGCGTTGCGGCGTGAGACGGTAGCCGCGAGATCGCAGCTGCGTCTGCCAGCTGCCCCGCGGCCCACCCTCGACGTCCACCGCCATGGACCGAGTGTAGCTGGCCTGGGGTGGCACGGTTATGCCGCTGCCGACGCCACCCGCCGGCGCCCACCCGCCGGGCCCGCTTGCGGGCAGGGCACTACTGCGGTGGAAAAGCGGTTGCGGAGCACGCCGGGGCGAACGTAGCGTTGTCTGCACACGAGAAGGGAGGTGGTCCAGTTTTGTGTGATAAACGGACTCGTGAGGTGACTGTCCGCTAGCCGGTCTCGTGGTCCTCACCCGGCCGGGTGACCTGCGGGCACCGGCACCGGCGAGAACCAGACAGGCACCAGGCCCCCGAGCGTCGTCGCTGGTCCCGACGGCTCGTCATCCCGAACATGGGTTGATGGAACCGCTCGGGGGCTCCTGTTTGTGCTGGACCCGGCGTGTCCAGAGCGGGTGGACCCGGCCTTGCGTGACAAAGGGGCGCAGGCTGCGGGTCGTCCCGGCCGGGTTAGGGGTCCGCGGGTGCGCGTCGCGTCGATCCGACCACATGCGACGCCCGGGTTGCGGCAGGATCGAAGGCATGCCGACGCTCGTCCTGCTCCGCCACGGCGAGAGCACGTGGAACCGTGAGAACCTGTTCACCGGCTGGGTGGATGTAGATCTTTCTGACAAGGGTGTCACAGAGGCGACCCGCGGCGGCGAGCTCCTGCGCGACTGCGGCCTGCTGCCCGACGTGGTCCACACCTCGCTGCTGGTGCGCGCGATCCGCACCGCCTGGATCGCCTTGGATGCCGCCGGACGCACCTGGATCCCGGTCCGCCGTTCGTGGCGCCTCAACGAGCGCCACTACGGGGGCCTGCAGGGCCTGGACAAGGCCGAGACGCTCGGGAAGTACGGCGAGGAGCAGTTCATGCTCTGGCGCCGTTCCTATGACACGCCGCCGCCGCCGATCGGGCCTGACCAGGCCAGCGGGGTGGACGAGCGGTACGCCGGCCTGCCGCCGGACGTGATTCCGACAACCGAGTGTCTGCGCGACGTCGTGACGCGAATGCTGCCGTACTGGTACGACGCGATCGTGCCCGACCTGCGGGCCGGGCAGGTCGTGCTCGTCGCAGCCCACGGCAACTCGCTGCGCGCGCTGGTGAAGCATCTGGACGGGATCAGCGACGCCGACATCGCCGGTATGAACATTCCCACCGGTATTCCGTTGCGGTACGAGTTGGACGACGATCTACGGGTCGTGAGTTCGGCGTACCTCGACCCGGCGGCAGCGGCGACGGCCGCCGCTGCCGTGGCGGCGCAGGGAAAGAAGTAACGACTGGTGCCTGCGGATGTGCCGCCGAGGCCGGGCGGCACATCCGGATGGCGCGTCCCGGGCCCGGCGCCTCATCCGCTGCCGGTCGGTGATCTCGGTCCGGTGATCTCGGCCCGGTGATCTAGACCTTGTCGCCGGTTACGAGGTAGATCACCCGATGGGCGACCGAGACCGCATGGTCGGCGTAACGCTCGTAGAAGCGACCGCACAGGGTGATGTCGATCGCAGCCTCCATGCCGTAGGTCCACTCGGTTTCCAGCAGTACGTGGAAGAGCTTGCGGTGCAGGGCGTCCATGGAGTCGTCGTCGCTCTCCAGCTCCTTGGCGAGGGCGGCATCGTGGCCCGCGATGACCGACCCTGCCTTGGCCACGATCCGCTGCGCCACCTGACCCATCTCCAGGATGGTCGAGTTCAGCTCCGGCGGGATGGCGCGTCCCGGGTAACGCCGTCGGGCCACCTTGGCCACGTGTAGTGCAAGATCGCCCATGCGCTCGAGGTCTGCGACGATGCGTAGCGTCGTGACTATGAGTCGTAGGTCGGTGGCCACTGGCTGCTGGCGCGCCATTATCTCGAAGGATCTCTCCTCGATCTCGTTACGGAGAAGATCCACGGTCTCGTCGGCTGTGATCACGCCTTCGGCCAGCTGTAGATCGGCATCGAGAAGCGCGGTTGTCGCTCGCGCCATCGCGGAGGCGACCAGATTGGTCATCTCCACAAGTGACGAGTTGATGCTCTCAAGATCGTCGTGGAAGGCGTCCCGCACGGACGGCTCCTTCGTGTTCGTGGCGGTTGTCGGCCCATTTGATCACGGCAGGGACGGGTCTCGTGGTGGTTACCACGTACCCGCCGCCCCCAGCGCTACGGGTCGATATCGGCGGTCCGGAAGGATCCCGCCGCCCAAAGCCTCGAAACATGTCGCGAGGTACCGCGAGGCGGCGGTGGCTTCCCGAACAACGTGCGGTCCCGACCGCTGCGCCACCCTGCCGTGATCAAACGATCGTCGGTGCTGCTCGCCCCCTGGTGAACAGATCACGTGAGCCGAATGAACTCCTGGTGACGATCGGTTCTGGTTCGGTTGATACACGCGCAGGCTACGGTTGGCCACCTACGATTCGGCCCGTGGGTGACGGTGTGGGTGAGCGAGGGCCCGGGTTCGTGCTTCGCCCGGATTCGTCCAACCCGGGGTTGCGTTCCGCTCCGGAGCGGCCTGGTACCCGGTCCGCAGCGATGGCCTCTGGTTCGGTGACCCCTGCTTCGGCGACCGCTGGAGCGGCAGCCCCACAGCCGGCCCTGCCGTCCCGGCTCATCCGGCGCCTGGTCGACGGCCTGCCATCCGGGTTGGTCGTGCTGGACGCGGACGGTGCCGTGGTGCTGGCCAACCCGGCTGCCCGGACCATGGGTGTGATTGACGCCGGCCGCCTGGCTCTCGACGAGCTGACTGATCTGGTCGGACAGACCCGCGCGGACGGCGTCGACCGTGACCGCCAGCTCGGTCTGCCACCGCGTCCGGAGCCGCCGCTGACCCGTCCGCGTCCTGATCAGGAGGCGTTCGCCGTGCGGGCTCGCACCCTGCGCCTCGGTTCGGACGGCCACGTGGCCGTGATCCTCGACGACGTCACCGAGGCCCGCCGGGTGGAGGCGGTCCGCCGGGACTTCGTGGCCAATGTCAGTCATGAGCTCAAGACCCCGGTCGGCGCACTCCATGTGCTAGCCGAGGCGGTTGCCGTCGCCAGCGACGACCCGGTTGCCGTCCGGCGTTTCGCCTCTCGGATGACGCGTGAGTCCTCCAGGCTTGCGCGTCTCGTCCAGGAGATCATCGACCTGTCCCGGCTGCAGGGTGCGGACCCGATGCCCGACCTGCGCCCGGTCCTGGTCTCGGCGGTGCTGGCCGAGGCGCTGGACCGTACCCGGCTGACCGCTTCGGCCCGCGAGATCACCATTGCGGTGATCGGTGACAGCGACTTCGCCGTCAGCGGGGATGAGGGGCAGCTCGCAACGGCGTTGGCGAATCTGCTCGACAACGCCGTGAGCTACTCGCCGACGGGCACCCGAGTGGTCATCGGGGTTCGACGGGCAGGCGACACGGTGGAGCTGTCTGTCGCCGACGAAGGTATCGGGATCGCCGAACGGGACCTGGAGCGCGTGTTCGAACGCTTCTACCGTGCCGACCCGGCGCGTTCCCGCCAGACGGGGGGCACGGGGCTCGGGCTCGCGATCGTCAAGCACGTCGCGACGAACCACGGGGGAAGCGTCAGTGTGTGGAGTTCCGAAGGTGCCGGGTCGACCTTCACGATCAGATTGCCCCTGTTGCGGGCCGGCGCCGATGTCGGTGGCGAAATCGAGGTAGATGGCGATATGGATACCGATGCGGACACCGATACCGATACCGATACCGATGCGGATGCCGAGCGTGAAAACGACAGTGATGACGAAGGAGTGTGAAGGGTGACCCGCCTTCTGGTCGTGGAGGACGAGGAGTCGTTCTCGGACGCGTTGTCGTTCATGCTTGAACGGGAGGGGTTCGAGGTCGCGGTCGCCACCGACGGGCCGGCCGCGCTGGCCGAGTTCGAGCGGCACGGCGCTGATCTCGTTCTGCTGGACCTGATGTTGCCCGGGCTGTCCGGAACGGAGGTCTGCCGGGCGCTGCGCCAGCAGTCGGCCGTTCCGGTGATCATGCTGACGGCTCGTGACAGTGAGATTGACAAGGTCGTCGGCCTGGAACTGGGTGCTGACGACTACGTCACCAAACCGTTCTCCGCCCGTGAGCTGGTCGCCCGGATCCGCGCGGTACTCCGCCGCCGCGGCGAGGCCGAGGAACGCATCACCGCGACGCTGGAGGCCGGCCCGGTCCGGATGGATGTCGAACGGCACGTGGTCACGGTCGACGGGGCCGCTGTCCCGCTGCCGCTGAAGGAGTTCGAGCTGCTGGAGATGTTCCTGCGTAATGCGGGTCGGGTTCTCACCCGCGGCCAGCTGATCGACCGCGTGTGGGGGTCGGACTACGTCGGGGACACCAAGACCCTCGACGTCCATGTCAAGCGGCTACGGACGAAGATCGAGGACGAGCCGGGCAATCCGCGCCACCTGGTGACTGTCCGAGGGCTGGGTTACAAGTTCGAACCCTGATCATTGTCGTATCGTGGGTGAGGCGGGGCGGGTCCAAGATCTTCTATGCCACGTACGGTGGTCAGCGCACGAAGCGTGCCTCGGTGCGCTGCCGGTGCGCTGCCGGAACCGCGGACAGGCCCGAACGCCGGCCGTGGCTGACGGGCGCGGTCGCCGTCACCGGGGTTCCGTCCCGGCCGGGCAGGTCCGCGAGCCGGTGAGTGGACATGTCCGCCGGGAACGTCCATGCGTCCCGCCACCGACAATCGACAGGAGTGGATGCGAACGTGGTGAAGCTGCTGCGGTCAGCACAGAGCGGCCGGTCGGCCGCTACGTCGTGTGACTGCGTGCCGGGTCGGTGAAGCCGGCTGTCGGTAGTCAGCCGGAGGCTGATCCGGGCGCGGTGGGTCGGCAGGCCACGGGTCGGCAGGCCACGGGCCAGCGGGCAACGGATCGGCAGGCCAACGGACAGGCAGCCGTGCAGCGTGTCGCGGTCGGTCGGATGCGCCTCGGCGTGATCGACATCGGGTCGAACACGGTTCATCTGCTGGTCGTCGACGCGCACGTCGGCGGCCAACCATTGCCGGCCGCGAGCGTGAAGGTTCCGCTGCGGCTGGTAGAGCTCCTCGACGACGATGGCGCCTTGTCCGCCGCGGGCGAGCGGACACTGACCGAGTGCATCATTCAGATGCGTGGCCGTGCTGACGACCTCGGTGTGGACGACCTGGTGGCGTTCGCCACATCGGCTCTGCGTGACGCCACCAACAGCGAGGACGTCCTGGCCCGGCTGCGAACGGCGAGCGGTGTCGCGCTTGCCGTCCTGCCGGGCGAGGATGAGGCGCGCCTGACCTTCCTGGCGGTCCGGCGCTGGTTCGGGTGGAGCGCCGGGCGCCTGCTCGCGCTCGACATCGGTGGCGGATCACTGGAGATCGCAGCCGGGTTGCATGAGGATCCCGACGTGGTGTCATCCCTACCGCTGGGGGCGAGTCGACTGACTCGTGACTGGTTCACCAACGACCCACCCAAACGGTCAGAGGTCGCGGCCCTGCGACGGTACGTCCGGGCGCACATCGCACCGGTGGTGTCGAACCTGTATGTGGTCGGCGAGCCCACGCGGGCGGTGGCGACGTCGAAGACCTTCCGGTCACTGGCTCGTATCGCCGGTGCCGAGCCGTACAGTCGTGGTCCCTACGTTCGCAGGGTCCTGCGCCAGGATGCGCTGCGTGAGATTTCCAACCGGCTGTGCAAGATGTCCGCGGCGCAGCGGTGCGGTCTGCCGGGGGTGTCGGCTGATCGCGCGGGCCAGCTCGCCGCGGGGTCCGTCGTCGCCGCCGAAGCTCTTGAACTGCTCAATCTGAGCGAGGTGGAGATCTGCCCGTGGGCGCTTCGGGAGGGAGTCATTCTGCGTAGGCTGGACTGGTTGACCTCTGCCTGATCTGATCGCGGGCGATGAAGGCTGGCGGCCCCGTTCGTGCGAGATGCGCGGGCGTGCGGCGGTCGGGTCCCGGGTATTTCCCGGATATGTATTTCTCGGACATCTGCGGGCCGTTTCGGGGGACCTGGTGGATGACTACCGGGGTCCTGGAGACCCGATGACGGGCACGGGAGGTGTCAGTGAAGATCGAGCGGGCGCGCCCTACTCTGGAGAGATGTCCGAGGCGTCAACCCCAGCGCCGCGACTCGGGGACGCCGAGGCCGCGGACAACGGTGTGCAGAGCCCGCGTGGGCCCGCGCGGGGCTTTGCCGTGTCCTCCCGCGGCACGACATACCCGACCTTGATCGCTCCTCGTCGAGCCGATCGGACCACCGCGCGAGTCCCTTCGGCGAAGGTCGCCCTGTCGACCGCGTCGACCTACCCCGAATCGACGGCGGCCGCCTTTGAGATGGCTGCGCGGCTGGGGTACGACGGAGTCGAGATCATGGTGTTGACGGATCCGGTAAGCCAGGATCCGGAGGCTCTGCGGCGGCTTGTCGATTATCACGGTATTCCGATTCTCGCCATCCATTCCCCGTGCCTGCTGTTGACTCAGCGCGTATGGGGAGCCGAACCCTGGGCGAAGTTGCAGCGGGCCCGTACGGTCGCCGAAGCGCTACGGGCGCAGACCGTCGTCGTCCATCCGCCGTTCCGCTGGCAGCGTGATTTTGCCCGCGATTTTGTCGAGGGCATCGAAAGAATGAGGGATGAGACAGCCGTCCGCTTCGCGGTCGAGAACATGTTCCCGTTGCGCGCGCGGGGGCGGGAGATTTCCGCGTACGCCCCGGACTGGTCGCCGGTGGGCGATGACTACCGGCATGTCACCCTTGATCTTTCGCATACCAGCGTTTCGCGCTCCGACGCGTTGGCGATGGCGGACGAACTGGGTGAACGACTCGTCCACGTTCACATGGCCGACGGGATCGGGCTGGCCAAGGACGAGCACCTTGTGCCCGGACGCGGCAACCAGCCGTGTGCCGACCTGCTGGAGAGACTGGCGGCTCGAGGATTCGACGGCACCGTCGTTGTAGAGATCAACACGAGGCGGGCGGAGTCCCGAGCCCAGCGGGAGGCGGATCTCGCCGAGGCGTTGGCGTTCACCCGGCTCAACCTCGCGGCCGCGCCTGCGACCGTGAGCGGCCGGATGCCCTGACGGCGCCGGGTCGCACCGAGCTGCCTGCCGATTTGCCTGGTGATCGGCCTGGTGATCGGACAGAAAATCTGAGACAGGTGCTGAAACAGGCTCCAGAACTGACACCCGCAGTTTGCGAAGGTGGCATCGCGACGTTCCGGGGTGGTGTCACCATGCTCCGGTGAGCGCCAGGTCGCTGTTTGATCCGTTGGTGGACGCCTACGATGCCGCGCGGCCGTCCTATCCCCATCGGCTGTTCGTGGATCTGGAGTGGTTGGCCGGACGCGAGCTTGCCGGCGCCGACATCATCGAGGTCGGCGCCGGAACCGGCATCGCCACCCGGGCGCTGCTGGACCGTGGGGCCCGGGTGATCCCAGTGGATCACAGCCCGGGGATGCTCGGTCGCCTGTGCGAGCGCACGCCCGGGCTTGGCGCGGTGCGCGCCGACGGGGAAGCCCTGCCGTTCGCCGACGCCGTGGCCGACTTCGTCTGCTACGCGCAGGCCTGGCACTGGGTCCAGGTACCGGTGGCCGCGGCCGAGGCCGCGCGGGTGCTGCGGCCCGGCGGCGCGCTCGCCGTCTGGTGGAACGACGTCGACGGTGCGGACCTGCGCTGGTGGGAACGCCAGCAGCAGCGGCTGGAGGCGATGAGTCCGGGCTACCAGCGGGACCACCGGCTGCGTCCGTGGGCGGACGAGTTGCGCTGGACGGGTCTGTTCGCCGAGGTTGTGACGGTGTCCGGCCGGTGGAGCCGGACGCTTGCGGTGGAGGCGTACGAGCTGTGGCTGCGGTCGAAATCGTACGTCCAGGCGACCGGGGACAGGCTGGAGGACTTTCTGGCCGCTGAGCGGCGGTCCCTGCTCAAGGCGTTCCCTGACGGAATGATCACCGAACCGTTTCACACGGTGCTGGTCGTCGCCCGCATCGGTTCGCCGGGTGAGGACGTTGTCAGCGCGCCGCCGACGGCCACCCTGCGGGATCCTTGAGTGGTGCTGCGTACCGCGATGCTGCGAACGATGGTGCTGGCCGCGTCGGGTGATCCTCATGTCCGGCGGCTCGTGTCGACCAGCCCGGTGACCCACGCCGTGGTCAACCGGTTCGTCGCGGGCGAGGACGTTCCCGCCGGGGTCAGGGTCGCCGGCGGCCTGTGCGACGTTGGCCTGCGGGTGTCCCTGGACGTTCTCGGTGAGGACACGATCGATCGGCAGCGTGCCCACGAGTCCGCCGCGACCTACCGTGACCTGCTGCGGGCACTTGCCGATGCGGGTCTCACCCCGGCCAGCGAGGTGTCGGTCAAGCTCTCCTCGTTCGGCCAGGCGTTTGACGCGCCCCTGGCCCGCGAGCTCGCGCTCGGGGTGTGCCAGGCGGCCCGGGAGGCGGGCACCTGCGTCACGGTGGACATGGAGGACCACACCACCACCGACGCGACGTTGACCGAGGTGGCCGAGCTGCGCCGGGAGTTCGACGAGACCGGTGCCGTCGTCCAGGCGTATCTGCGGCGCACCGAGGCGGACTGCCGTGATCTCGCTGGTGCCGGCGGCCGGGTGCGACTGTGCAAGGGCGCGTATGCCGAGCCACTCTCGGTTGCCTACGCTCGTCGGGCCGAGGTGGACGCCTCGTACGCGCGGTGTCTGGCGATCCTGATGGCGGGCCGGGGCTATCCCATGGTCGCCACCCATGATCCTGCGTTGGTTGACCTGGCCGGTCGGCTCGCCGGGGCGGTTGCAGGGTCGGGAACCGATCTGGTAGCTCTGGATCCGGGTCATGCCCGACGGTCGTTCGAGTATCAGATGCTCTTCGGCGTCCGGCCGGGCGAGCAGCGGCGTCTCGCCGGGGCAGGCGAGGTGGTGCGGGTCTACGTACCGTGTGGGCGGGAGTGGTACGCCTACCTGATGCGGCGGCTGGCTGAGCGCCCAGCCAACCTGCTGTTCTTCCTGCGCGCGCTGCGGTCATCCCGGTGACGTCGGTGCTGTGACAGTCGGTGCGGTGAGATCAGGTCCAGCGAAGGGACGTTCATGACGGTCGCGATCCTCGGCACCGGCAAACTCGGTGAGGCACTGTTGGCGGGAATGCTCCGTTCGGGTCATGATCCGGACGGCCTCTTCGTGACGGCTCGGCGTTCCGAGCGCGCCGAGGAGCTGTCCGCCCGTCACGGGGTCGAGGCGCTGTCGAACCCGGCCGCGGCCGCCCGGGCGGATGTGCTGATACTCACAGTCAAGCCGCAGGACATGACCGGTCTGGTAACTGAGATTGCCGGCGTTGTCACCTCGGACCACCTCGTCGTCTCGTTGGCCGCTGGCATCACCACGTCCTACCTGGAGCACCGGCTCGCCACGGGCACACCGGTTGTGCGGGTGATGACGAACACGCCGGTTCTCGTGGACGAGGCGATGTCGGTGATCTCGGCGGGTGCCCACGCGGGCGAGGAGCACCTGCGGCGCACAGAGGATCTGCTGACGCCGGTCGGCACGGTCATCCGCGTGCCCGAGTCGCAGCAGGATGCCGTGACCGCGTTGTCGGGCAGCGGCCCGGCCTACTTCTTCTACTTGGTCGAGGCGATGATCGACGCAGGCATCCTGCTGGGTATTCCGCGGGCTGTCGCCGCCCAGCTCCTGGTCCAGACCGCGGTCGGTGCCGCTGTGATGCTACGCGACTCCGGTGAGCATCCGGTGCTGTTACGCGAGGCTGTCACGTCCCCGGCCGGGACGACGATCAACGCGATCCGGGAGCTGGAGAAGCACGGGGTCAGGGCTGCGTTGCTGGCCGCGATCGAGGCGGCCCGGGACCGGTCCCGTGAACTTGCCTCCGGTTAATGGATATTGGTCGATGCGAGCGATGATCCAGAAAGTGGCCTGTCTGGCCGGCTCCCCGAGCGGTTCGGCGGGAGGATGCGGCGAGTACAGGTCCGGGAGCGGGTAGGCTCAGCCGATAGTCCGTTCGGCTTTCCCTCATACAGATCGGTCGGGTTCGTGGGTTCGGTTATCAAGAAACGTCGTAAGCGTATGGCCAAGAAGAAGCACCGTAAGCTCCTCAAGCGCACCCGCGTTCAGCGACGTAACAAGAAGTAGTCGCACGACTACCATGTGACACTCTCGTTTTCCTCCTGCGCTCCGGAGACTGCGGCCTCCGGGCGCGCGATCTGACGATCGTCGCGCGCCCTTTGGCCCTCCAGGGTGTCGAGGTGTTCCGTGTGTTCCGGACGGAAAATTGACGGTTTGAATTCCGGCAGTTCGGGGCGGATCGTTGTGCAACGGTCCGGTTCCGCCGGCGGTAGGTCCTCGACTGCCGGCTGCCGAGCCTTGTGGGAAGCTCTCGTGTGACGGGCGGCAACGGAGCCGGCCCCGGCGCAGGGGATCGTATGGCAGGTTCGTGGATCAGTTTTTTGTCCGATTATGGGCTGGACGACGCGTGTGTGGGTGTCTGTCACGGGGTGATCGCCAGGCATGCTCCGGATGCCCGGGTGATCGACATCTCCCATGCCGTGCTCCCACAGGATGTTGAGCATGGTGCGGTGATGCTGGCCGGGGCTGTCGGCTACCTGCCCAGGGGGATCCATCTCACCCTGGTCGAACCGCTTGGTACCGACGGCAGGTACACCCGCGGGATCGCGGTCCGCACCGCGGACGGCTCGATTTTTGTCGCGCCTGACAACGGGCTGGCCTCGCTTGCCTGGGAGATGCTGGGCGGCCTGATCGAGGTTTACGAGATCGCAGACCGAGAGCTGTGGTTGCCGATGCCCACCGCGGTGTTCCGTGGTCGTGACGTCTACGCCCCGGTCGCCGCGCGGCTGGCTGCCGGTCTGCCGCTGGGCGAGGTGGGGCCGCGGTTGGACCCGGCGTCCGTGGTTCAGCTGCGGCCACGGGCCTGCTCGGTTGACGATGACCACGTCCATGGTGAGGTTGTCGACATCGATCATTTCGGCAACCTCGCCCTGAACATCACCCGTACGGATCTTGAGGCTGCGGGTATCACGCTCGGTGATTCCGTTGAGGTACGCATCGCCGGACGTACCCTGATGCTGCGATTCACCCATACCTATGGTGAGGTTGCGGTCGGCCATATCGCGGTCTGCGAGGATTCACTGCGTCGTGTCATGATCGCAGTCAACTGCGGGCGGGCGGTGGATGCGCTACGGGTACGTCGCCGTGCCGCGATCGTGATCGCCCACGCCCCTCGCGAACCACGTTCGAGACCGGTGGCGTCGACTGGGTCGCTCCCGGTTTCCGTCCATGTCTGATGCCGTCGGCTATTCAACGCGTGGCCTCCGTGCCCGACCGACAGTGGCTATCGGGCCACAATGTGGCTACTAACGCGGGCTAACGCGGGCTAACGGCGGCTAACGCCGGCTAATAGGACGCCACGCCACGGACCGCAGAGCGTTGCCGCGCCGACAACTGTGAGGCGTAACATGACGTCGAGATCGGGGCAGGGGGCGACCAGAATGCGACCACGTTGCGTGCTCGTTACCGGTGTTTCTCGACCCCTCGGTGCCCAGGTTGCCGGTGCGTTCGCGGCTGATCCGGAGATCGAGGATGTCATCGGGGTCGATACCATACCACCCCGTGACGATCTCGGGCGGACGCAGTTTGTCCGTGCGGACATCCGTAATCCGTTGATCGCGAAGGTGATCGGCGCTGCGGCGGTTGACACCGTGCTTCACCTGAATGTCATCGCAACTCCGCTCGGCGCAGGTGGGCGGACCGCGATGAAGGAAATCAACGTCATAGGTACCATGCAGCTTCTTGCGGCCTGCCAGAAGGCGCCGAGTGTTACAAAGGTGATCGTAAAGTCAACCACCACAATTTACGGATCATCGCCTCGGGACCCGGCGTTGTTCACGGAAGAAATGGAACCGCGTGGTCTTCCCCGCGGTGGTTACAGCAAGGACGCCTTCGAGGTCGAGGGATATGTCCGAGGTTTCAGCCGGCGCCGGCCGGACGTCACCGTCAGTGTGCTGCGCTTCACGAACATCGTCGGCCCTGGAATTGACAGTCCGCTGACCCGTTACCTCGAGCTACCGGTTGTCCCGACGGTGCTCGGTTTTGATCCGCGCCTGCAGCTGTTGCACAGCGAGGATGCGCTCGGCGTGCTGACAAAGGCTGCGATCGAGGACCATCCCGGCACATTCAATGTCGCCGGGGACGGTGTTCTCCTGTTGTCCCAGGCCGTTCGGCGGGCGGGGCGAGCGCCGCTTCCGGTGCCGTCGCCCGCCGTGGTTACGCTCGGAAACCTGGTCCGCCGGTCGCGGCTGCTGGATTTCTCCGCGGAGCAGCTCGGTTTCCTCGCGCACGGCCGTGCGGTCGACACCACTCGGCTGAAGCATGTATTCGGTTACGTTCCGAGATTCACGACCCTGGAGACATTCGACGACTTCGTACGAGATCGCCCGATGCGATTCGCGATCGACCGTGACACCGTGATGCGGTTCGAACGCGGCTTGTTGGGTGTACTGGCGCGACGCCGTCTGGTCGGAACGTCGTGACCAGGATGGCACTGACCGATGTGCCTTCGATCAGGGCGCCGGGGTTCCCGGCGGATTGGCGAAGCCGGTCTGTCAGCGTCTGTTTTGGATCTTCGGCCCGGCTTGGCAGGCGCGTTCTGACGGCTGGGGGGACCCTGGAGGCCTGAAGGGTGCCAGGGCAGGTCTGGTGAAAAGGTGGTCACTGGTGTGAGTGAAGCGCGGATCATCCCGCTCGGCAGCAAGGACGGGCGCGCCAGGACGGGCGGCGGCGCGGCGGCGCGCCGTCCGCGGCCGCAGGATCCGTCGGAGGTCGACCGCGACGGCGGGACGGACCTGGCCGGTGACGCGCCTGTTGTCGACATGCGCGTCAGCGAGCACATGACCGTCCCCGCGGGCCCGCACCCGGATCCGGTCGCGGGTCGGCCCACCGCATCAGACCGGGCGAACGTCGGCCCGGCCGCGTTGGGCCCGGCGGTGTCCGGTCAGAACGCATCGGTGAACAGCGCCTCGAACGGTGGTGACTCGAACGGTGCTGACTCGAACGGTGGTGACTCGAACGGTGGTGAGGAGCTGACGCCTACGCAGCGGGAACCGGCCGCAGGCGGGAGCAACCCGGCAGGAGACTCGGGTATGGACCCCGTGTCGACACTGCCCGCCGAACCGCTCGCCGACGCGGGCAGCCTCGAGCAGGCTCTCGCGGGTTTTCTCGCGTTCCTGCGGCGGCGGATCACCGGGGACTACGTTGTCGATGAACACGGCTTCGACGAAGATCTCACCGAGAACGTCATCGCGCCGCTGTTGCGGCCGATCTATCAGAGCTACTTTCGGGTTGAGACCCGGGGCCTGGAGAACGTTCCAGACACCGGTGGCGCGCTCATCGTGGCCAACCACTCGGGTACGGTGCCGTTGGACGCGATGATGACCGCGCTGGCAATCATGGACCATCATCCGGCCCATCGGCACCTGCGGATGCTCGCCGCGGACCTGGTGTTCGCCGTCCCATTTCTCGCGCCTGTCGCGCGCAAGACCGGTAACACCCTCGCCTGCCAGCCCGACGCTGAACGACTGCTCGCCAACGGTCACCTCGTCGGGGTGTGGCCGGAGGGTTTCAAGGGGATAGGAAAGCCGTTCAGCGAGCGGTACAAGCTCCAGCGCTTCGGTCGTGGAGGGTTTGTCTCGGCCGCATTGCGAACCGGGGTTCCCATTATTCCCTGCACCATCGTCGGAGCTGAGGAGATCTATCCCATGATCGGGAATCTCCGGATGCTGGCCCGTCTGCTCGGCCTGCCCTACCTACCGATCACGCCAACGTTTCCCTGGTTCGGACTGCTCGGTCTGCTACCGCTTCCGTCGAAATGGCTCATCGAGTTCGGTGAGCCTGTGGACACCGAATCGCTGACCCCGGCCGCGGCCGAGGACCCGATGCTGGTGTTCGAACTCACTGATCGCATCCGGGAGACAATCCAGCACTCCCTCTACGGGCTCCTGATGCAGCGCCGATCGGTATTCTTCTGACACATGGCGACTGAGGATGGGCCTGATGCGACATCGGACGTCCGGCATCGGGCCGACCCGAGGCCGCCCGCCCATGGTTTTTTCCGGGTGGCCGGAGGCTTCGGGGCATCCAGGCGGACGTGGGCAGCACGCGGTTTCGTCGCCATCTATCTACTGTCAGTCACCGGCGTGGTCGGTCTACTGGCCGTGATCGGTGATGGTTTCCTGGCGATCTGGCTGGCCGTCATCGAGCTGGCCTCGGTCGTGGCCATCGTCGCGGTGACCCGTGGCACGCCGTCCGGACCGTCGCGGGTCACCCGTCTCGGCACGCCGAACGATCCCGGTATGCCCAGTGGTCGTCGCTGACGGCGCCACCGCCACCGCCACCCGTAGCCGGTGACACCGGGCCCGCCGATGCCGGCGTTGGTGGCGGCGGGTTAGTCGACCGCGTCGCTGTACCGGCGGCGCAGTGCCATGCCCGCTGCGACGCCCCCGGCCAGCGCGCCCATTCCGGCTGCTGTCGGCACACCGATGCGGGCGGCCTTCCGCGCGATGCGGAAATCCTTGATCGGCCAGTCGCGTTCCCGGGCAACGGCCTTCAGGTCGGGGTCTGGATTGATCGCCACGGGATGGCCGACCAGCGACAACATGGGCAGGTCGTTGATGGAGTCCGAATACGCCCAGCACCGGGAAAGGTCCAATTGTTCACGTTCGGCCAGCGCCTGCACCGCGGCCGCCTTGCTCGGACCATGTAGTGGATCACCGACAAGATGTCCGGTGTAACGCCCGTCCGACACCTCGCTGACCGTTCCGAGCGCGCCGGTGAGTCCGAGGCGTCGGGCGATGACGGCCGCCAGTTCGACCGGTGTGGCTGTGACGAGCCATACCCGTTGGCCCGCGTCGAGGTGCTGTTCGGCAAGTGCCCGGGTGCCCGAGTAGATGCGTTCCGCCATCCGCTCGTCGTAGATCTCCTCACCGAAGCGGACGATCTCGGCGACCTCGCGACCGGCGACGAACGCTAGCGCGGTCTCCTTGACATCCCGCATCCCGCTGGTGTTCTCCAGCCCCCGGACCCGGTAGGACACGTGCTGCCAGCCGAACTTCAGCAGGTCCCGGGACTGGAAGAAGTCACGCGCGGCAAGTCCGCGGGCGAAATAGAAGATCGACGCTCCCATCATCATCGTGTTGTCCACATCGAAGAACGCGGCTGCGGTCGGGTCGGGCGGGGCCTTGGCCGCCAGCTCAGCGGCTGCCTTGAGCGCCGCGGTTGCGGCAGCTTCGGCGTCGGCTCTGCGGGCGCGGTCATCAGCTGTCCGTGCCGGGCGTGGTTGAAACCGCATCGTGCCCTCCTGGACGTCCGCGGCCCACGGGAGGGCCACGCTGTCACTGCGACCTGGGAAGCGTACGGTGCCACGAGGCCACGCAGCGGTACCCGGCATCGGGCGCGCGGTGGAGCTGTGGTCGCGCGGGGGTTGTCAGGGGGCGGCTTGCGCGGTGAAGTGGCGGGCAAGGGATCGGACGGCCCGGAACTGGAGCGCCTTGACCGCGCCTTCGTTCTTGTCCATCGCCAAGGCGGTCTCCCGCACGGAGAGCCCCTCCAGGAAGCGCAGTACGACGCAGTCCCGTTGTTCGGGGCTGAGCATGCGGACCGCATCGATCAGGGCCTTGCTCGTGACGCCGGCAAGGACCGATTCCTCCGGCCCTGAGACGAGCTGGGTGTCCGCGGTCGCCGCGATGTCGTCGGTGGGGAACTCCATCCGTGTCCGCCGCGACTTTTTATGATCAATTACCAGGTTCCGTGCGATCGTGATGAACCAGGCGCCGATGTCGTGGCCCTGCCAGGTGAAGCTTCTGATGCCGCGCAGCGCACGCAAAAAGGTCTCGCTGACGATGTCCTCGGCCATCGCCTGGCTGCCAACCCGGTAGAACACATAGCGGAAGACCACGTCCAGGTAGGAGTCGTACAGCCGGCCGAAAGCCTCGTTGTCGCCCTCCTGCGCGCGGCGGACCAGTTCGGGGACATCCGTTTCCGGCCCCATGACACCCTGGGCCGGCGCTGGCTCGGACACCCCGGGTGTGCCGTGGCCGACCGGTCGGCCCGGGGATGACGACCGGATGCCGGACGGCGTGACCGACCCACCCATGGCCGAGCTGGCCCGCACGGGTCCGCCCAGCATGGCGGCGTACGGGGCATTGTTCACCGAGAAAATCTCGGCCCGTAGCGCTGCCAGGCCGACGGGGTCCGGCGCCGGGCGCGACCAGGACCGGTTCACGTCCGCGATCCGCGCATGACCCGCAACGGGGTTCGCGGCCACGCACATCCCCGGTGTGCACGGGACGGCGCGGCGGGCATACTCGGCTCCGAACGATCAACGAGGCTGACTGAAGCGGGATGTCACCTGTTCGAGACCGGGATCGTCCGGACGTCTGTCGCCCCTGGGCGGTCCGGCCGGAAAAGGCGCCATCATGGTTTTCTCGCGCCTCCGGCGATGACCATCCAAGGACCCTGGACAGCCGAGTCTAGCCAACGATCCGGCACCGGGCGTGCATGGTGAGGTGAAGATGTGTGGTTGTCTTATGGGTCTGGGGGAAGTGTGTTTGTGATGGTGTTGGGCCACTTGAAAGATCTACTTTGACGGGTCGGGCTACGAAGATCGGAGTAGCGGTGCGGGTTTGTGCGGGCCGGGGTCGGGCGCTGGCGTGAGCGGTCGGCCGGGAGGCGTCCGGGTCACCCTGCTGACCCGGACCGGTTGTCATCTCTGTGACGACGCACGGATCGCGGTGGCTCGGGTGGCTGGCGATGTGGGTGCCGAGTGGCAGGAGGTCGATGTCGATGCTCGCGCCGATCTGGTCGAAGCCTACGGTGATCGGGTGCCGGTGATTCTTGTGGACGGGCGGGAGCACGGTTACTGGCGGGTCGAGGAGCCCCGCCTTCGGCGTGCTCTGGCCGGCGGTCGCTGGGGGCCTTTCCCCACATAGCCGCTTCGCGACCATTCGGGGGACCCCGGGCTCGATGGTGGGCCGGCAGCCGACCTGAGCGCAAGATCACAACGACTTCGTGAACGCCTTCACGAAGTCGTAAACTCACCCGGACAGTCGTCTACCGGCGTCGTTCGACCGTGAAGCACTGCTGTTCGACTGTGAAGCACTGCTGGCGGACGGCAGGCGTCGCCGGCAGCCGGGCGCCTCAAAATGGTGCGGGAGCCGTACATGACCGAGTTTCGCCGGGCCGTTTCGGCCGGCCGTGCCCGCTCGCCGGTGCCTGCGGCGACAGTCGCCCGACTCCCGCTCTACCTGCGGGTCCTTACCTCGCTTGCCGATCGGGGGGTGCACACTGTGTCGTCCGAGACGCTCGCTTCGGCGGCCGGCGTGACCTCGGCGAAGGTGCGCAAGGACCTGTCCCATCTTGGTTCGTACGGGACACGTGGCGTCGGCTATGGGGTGGATCTCCTGCTGAGCCGCATCGCCGCTGAACTCGGTCTGACCGAGGACCGTTCGGTGCTTCTGGTCGGGGTCGGCAACCTCGGCCACGCCCTTGCGGGGTACGGCGGGTTTCAGTCCCGCGGCTTCCGCGTGGTCGCACTGCTCGATGTCGACCCCCGCCGGATCGGCGAGTCGATCGGTGGTGTCGTGGTGAGCCCGCTCGACGAGATGGAGGCCCTGGTCGAGCTGAAGCGGGTGACCATCGGCGTGATCTGTACACCGGCCGCCGCCGCGCAGGCTGTGTGCGACCGGCTCCTCGCGGCGGGAGTGACGAGTATCCTCAATTTCGCACCAATTGTGCTGTCGGTGCCAGCGGGAGTGGACGTGCGCAAGGTTGATCTCGCGGTGGAACTGCAGATCCTGTCGTTCCACGAGGCTCGCAAGCGTCCTGGCTGCTCCGTGGACGAGATCGGTTCGGACGAGATCGGTTCGGACGACATCGGTTCGCCAGTCAGTCGCGCCGGCCGCCAGGACGGGCCCGCCGACTCCCGGATCGCGGTCATGACACGTGCCCCAACTGAGCCGTCACCGCGGCAAACCCACAGTGGCAGCCCTCTTGTCGGCACCGCCGGGAGTGACGGATCATGAGCCTGCTGGCCGTGGGCCTCAACCACCGGACGGCGCAGACGTCCATCCTGGAGATGGCCGCGGTCACCGATGACGATGTGCCGAAAGTGCTCCACGATCTGTGCCAGGCCGCATGCGTCGCCGAGGCCGTGGTGCTGTCGACCTGTAACCGCACCGAGATCTACGCCGAAGTGGAGACCTTCCACGGCGGCGTTGCCGATGTCTCCGACCAACTTACCCGGATCACCGGGACAGAGCTCTCCGATCTTGCGCCGCATCTGTACGTCCACCATGAGGCTCGGGCTGTCAGCCACCTGTTCTCCGTCGTCTGTGGCCTGGATTCGATGCTGGTGGGGGAGACCCAGATCCTCGGGCAGGTGCGCGCGGCTTTTCGGACGGCCCAGGTCGAGGCCAGCGCCGGAGCCACTCTCGGCGGTCTGTTCCAGACGGCGTTGCGGGTGGGCAAGCGCGCACACAGTGAGACCGCGATCGGTTCGGCCGGAGCGTCGATCGTGTCGGTCGGGGTGGGCATGGCCGCGGCTGTCTGGGAGGGCGCCGCAGAGCGGGCCGCGCTGGCCGAGTCGCTGCCCGCGATCGACGCGCTTGCCGGGCGTCGGGTCCTGCTGGTGGGTGCGGGGGTCGTGGGAGCGCTGGCGGCGGCCGTGGCGCGGCGGGCCGGTGCGGCCGAACTCGTGGTCGCGAACCGTAGCCCGGCGCGAGCCCGGCGAATCGTCGAGGTCTACACGGCTGAGATGGTCGCGCTGACGCAGGTGGCACCGGAACTGGACCGGGCCGATCTGGTGATCACATCGACGGGTGCGGCCGGGCTGATCCTGACCCGTCAGGCGATCGCCGAGGCGATGGTCCGTCGGGGCGGGCGGCCACTGGTCCTGCTGGACCTCGCTCTTCCCCGGGACATCGACGTGACTGTCCGCGATCTTCCGGGCGTCACCCTTATTGATCTTGACACCCTGCGGAGCGCCCTTGACGGCCAGCAGGTGGCCAGCGACGTCGAGGCGGTCCGGGCGCTCGTGGCGTCCGAGACCGGTACCTATCTTGATCGACGGCGTGCTCATCGGGTCGCGCCGACCGTCGTGGCACTTCGGGCGCAGGCCGCGGCTGTCGTGCGCGAGGAGCTCGACCGGCTGCAGACCCGCCTGCCCGACCTTTCCCCCCGTGACTGGGCGATGGTGGAGGGGACGGTACGGCGCGTGGCGGACAAACTTCTGCACGCGCCGACCGTGCGGGTGCAGCAGCTCGCTGCGTCCCCCGGCGGCGACACCTATGCCGAGGCGCTGCGTGAGCTGTTCGACCTTCCTCGGGAGGCCCCGGCCGTCGTGTCCGCACCCGAGCTACGAGAGGCACCATGACGAGCGGAAACCGTCGACCAGGTCGACCGGATGGAGAGTCCGTCCCGGGACCCACCGGGCGCAGGGATGCGCTGCGGCTGGGCACGCGGGGTTCGGCGCTCGCACTCGCGCAGTCCAGCCTGGTGGCGAGCTGGTTGCGGGAGCGGCTGGGCCGTCAGGTCGAACTGGTGCACATTGTGACCGCCGGCGACCGTTCCCAGGAGGCGATCAGTCAGCTCGGCGGGACCGGCGTATTTGTAAGCGCGCTGCGAGAAGCGCTGGTGGCCGGTGAAATCGATCTCGCCGTCCATTCCCTGAAGGACCTCCCGACAGCGACCCCGGACGGGCTTGTGATCGCGGCTGTCCCGCCCCGCGCGGACCCTCGTGATGTCGTCGTCACGCCGAGTGGGCGGAAGTTGAGCGACCTCGGGCCCGGCGGCACCGTCGGTACCGGGTCTCCCCGGCGAGCTGCGCAGCTGCGTGCGCTGGGCCTCGGGCTGAATGTCGTCCCGATTCGGGGTAACGTCGACACGCGAATTAAGAAGGCGATCGACGGAGCGGTCGACGCGGTTGTACTCGCCCATGCCGGGCTGGACCGGCTGGACCGGTTGGACGCGGTGACCGAGGTGTTGGATGCGGATGTGATGGTGCCGGCTGCTGGGCAGGGTGCGCTGGCGATCGAATGCGCGGGTGATCCCGACGTGCTCGACGGTGTTTTCGATCGGGCCGACCTGTACCGAGGCAATGTCACTCTCGCCGAGCTGCTACGGTTTGTGCTGGACGACCCACTGTCGCGCACGGCTGTTGCCGCTGAACGTGCCTATCTGGCTGCCATCGAGGCCGGTTGTAGCGCACCGGTCGGCGCTCTTGCCGACGTTGCGGTGGCGCCCGAGGGAGCAATGGCCGCCGGTGTCATCCGGCTACGGGCGGTGGTTGCGTCGCCGGAGGGGAACGGTGTTCTCCGGCGCGTGGTCACCGGGCCCGCTCACCACCCGGAGGCGCTGGGAGAGCGCCTCGCGGACGCGATGTTGTCCGCTGGAGCACAGACGTTGATGGGAAATTTCTGATCATGGCCACCCGCCGCACGAAAAAGCCTCTGATCCCGGTCGCTCTCGTTGGAGCCGGCCCACGCGATCCCGGCCTGCTGACCGTTCTTGCCACCGAGACGCTGGCCAGCGCCGAGTCGGTGATTGTCGATCCCGATGTCGCTCCAGAGATTGTCGCCACGCTTGCCGGTGAGGTGCTGCGTATCGGCGATACCGAACCGGCGAAACCAATCATGGACGCGGACGCGGCAACCGCGGTGGTCGTCGCGCGGGCCCGGGCGGGGGAACGGGTCGTCCGGCTGTACGCGTCGGATCCGTGGCTCACCGGGATCGGTATCGCCGACGCGCAGGCGCTGGCCAAAGCCAAGATTCCTTTCCGGGTGGTGCCGGGTATTCCCACCGGTGCGGCGGTTGCCGCCTACTCGGGGGTCGCGCCCGGGCTTCCGGTCACCTTCGCAAGCACAGCGGGGGTGTTCTCCGCCAGCGGGGTGCAGCCGACCATCACTCCGGCGGCGGACACGCCGGGCATGCCGCTGGGTTCGGCGACGTTCGGGGCCAGTCGTCTCGGCGGGCGCGGTCTGTCTGAGCTGGGCGGGTCCGGCCTGGGCGGAACGGGCCTTGGGGGCGCAGGTCTTGGGGGCGCAGGCCTTACGGCATCGCCGCTGGGCGCGTCGCTCGGTCTCGGTGGGATCGGCGCGGGCCTGGGCGCCGCTGGTGTGCCCGGCTCGGAGGTCGACTGGGTGTCGCTGGCCCAGGCGCCCGGCACCCTGGTGGTGACCGCGGTCTCCAACGAGGTCGGTAAGGTCGCGGCGGCACTGGTCGAGCAGGGCCGCCCGGGCGACACACCGGTCGCCGTGACAGTGGACGGCACCACGACCGACCAGCGCACGGTCTCCTCCACCTTGGACCGGATCGAGGCCGATGCGGCGCCCATCATCGCCAACGCACCATGCGTGGTCATGTCGATCGGTCCGGCGGTCGCGGCCCGCGGCAAGCTGTCGTGGTGGGAGTCACGGGCGCTGTTCGGTTGGACGGTTCTGGTGCCCCGGACCAAGGAGCAGGCGGCCATCCTCTCGGACCTGCTGCGCTCGCACGGCGCGAGTCCGCTGGAGGTACCGACGATCGCGGTGGAGCCGCCGCGGACAGCCGCCCCGATGGAACGTGCGATCACCGGCCTGGTGTCGGGCCGTTACCAGTGGGTCGCCTTCACCTCGGTGAACGCGGTCCGGGCCGTCCAGGAGAAGGTCGAGGAACGCAGCCTGGACGCGCGGGCGTTCGCCGGCGTCAAGGTGGCCGCGATCGGTGAGGCGACCGCAGATGCGCTGCGCGCCTTCGGAATCCGGCCGGATCTCGTCCCGTCCGGCCAGCAGTCCAGCGAGGGTCTGCTGGCAGACTGGCCCGAGTACGACGACGTGTTCGACCCGCTTGACCGGGTGCTGCTCCCCCGGGCGGACATCGCCACCGAGACCCTGGTCGCCGGGCTGAAGGACCGTGGCTGGAACGTCGACGACGTCACGGCGTACCGCACGGTGCGCGCCGCGCCACCGCCGGCTCCGATCCGGGAGGCGCTCAAGGGCGGCCGGGTGGACGCCGTGGTGTTCACATCCTCCTCGACCGTGCGTAACCTGGTGGGGATCGCCGGTAAGCCGCACGAGACCACGGTGATCGCGGTCATCGGCCCGCAGACGGCGGCCACCGCGGTCGAACTGGGCCTGCGCGTCGACGTCCAGGCGACGGAGGCGACCATCCCGTCGCTGGTGCAGGCACTGGCCGACTTCGCCGCCGAGCACCGTGAGGAACTGGGCAAGGTCGGTCCGCTCGCAGCCCGGCTACCCAAGCCCCGGCGAGGTTCCCGGCGGTGACCGCACTGCCGGGCGCTGGTGGTCGCGCCGGGTTCCCGCTGGCCAGACCGCGCCGGCTGCGCCGTGGTACAGCCCTGCGGCGGCTGGTGTCCAACGTGCGGTTACATCCGGCGGACCTGGTGCTTCCGATGTTCGTCAAGGAGGGCATCGCCACCCCGGCGCCCATCGCCTCGATGCCGGGCGTCATGCAGCACACCCGGGAGTCGTTGCGTAAGGCCGCGGTCGAGGCGGCCCGGGCCGGCGTCGGTGGGTTGATCCTTTTTGGCGTTCCCGCGAGCAAGGACGGGCGTGGTTCGGCCGCGGATGACCCGTCCGGCATCGTGCAACTTGCTCTCGCGGATCTTGTCGCGGAGGTCGGCGGCGACATGGTCATCATGACGGACCTGTGCCTGGACGAGTACACCGACCACGGCCACTGCGGCCTGTTGACGCACGACGGTGACGTCGACAACGACGCCACCCTGGCTCGGTATGGCTCGATCGCGGTGGCCCAGGCCCGCGCCGGTGCCCAGGTGGTGGCGCCGAGCGGGATGATGGACGGCCAGGTGGGCGCGATCCGCGCGGCGCTCGACGCAGCCGGCCACGCGGACGTGCCGATCCTGGCCTACTCGGCGAAGTATGCCTCGGCCTTCTACGGTCCGTTCCGCGACGCGGCCGAGTGCGCACCGCGGTCCGGTGACCGCGCTGGCTATCAGCAGGACCCGGCCCGCTCGGCCGGTGAGGCCCTGCGCGAGGTCGCCCTCGACATCGCCGAGGGTGCCGACGCCGTGATGGTGAAACCCGCGTTGGCCTATCTGGACGTCGTGGCGGCGGTCGCCGCCGCCGTGGAGGTGCCAGTTGCCGCCTACCAGGTGTCCGGCGAGTACGCGATGGTGGAGGCGGCGGCGGCGAACGGCTGGATCGACCGCGAGCGCGTCATCACCGAGACGCTGACGGCGGTCCGCCGGGCGGGCGCGGACATCATCCTGACGTACTGGGCGACCGAGGTGGCCCAGCGCCTGCGCTGATCCGTCCGGGCCCCTTCCTGGCGGCTCCGTTCCCGCCGGGCCCGGTCGCGCCACGTGTTTCTGTGGTCCTTATGTGCACTTTGCGGATAAATTCTCCTACTTTGGCCGATAGGCTGCTTCACAGCAAGATCGGCCATCTTCTGGTGGAGGGACCGCAATGACCATGGTTCTGGAGCGACCGACGCGGGAGCTGTCGGTTGCGTGTTCGTACCGTTGGTACGAACAGATCGACTACGATGACGGCATGGCTGTCGCGAAGGTGTCCGTATCCCTGGACGAACGTGTCCTCACGGCCGCACGGGCGGCGGCGACGGCCAGGGGCATCAGCCTGTCGGCCTGGATGTCGCAGGTGATCGATCACCACATCGGCATCCAGGAGGGCCTTGCGGCCGTCCGTGAGTACGAAGCCGAGCACGGCCCCATCCCCGCCGAGGCACGCGAGAATGCCCGCCGCGTCCTGCGCGAGCTGGGGGTGATCTCATGAAGGGTCTGATCTACGACGCGGGTGCGCTCGTCGCTGCGGAGCGATCGGACCACAAGGTGTGGGCCATGCACATCGAGGCGTTGGAGCATGACGTTCGGCCGATTGTTCCGACGCCCGTGCTGGCGCAGGTCTGGCGAGGTGGCCCACAGCCGAACTTGTCTCGCCTGCTCAAGGGATGTGACATCGAACCATTCTCCGAGGAGAGCGCGCGAGCCTGCGGGACGCTCCTGGCAAAGGCTGACCAATCGGACGTCGTGGACGCGGCGGTTGTCGTCTCCGCGGCGACGAAGGGGCGTTCGGTTGTCACGAGCGATCCGTCGGACGTGTCCGCCCTTGCGGACGCGCATGACACAAAGATCAATCTGCACGTCGTCTGAGTACGACGAGGTGGCTGCGAGGGCACCTGGACAACAGATACCCTCGCGGCTACCCGCACCCGGTTGGGCTCTGACGGTCCGCGGCGGTCGGTGTGGCACTCGACCGGAGGTCGAGGTTGTGCTCCGGGGCACCAGGATGTGGGAGCCGCCAGGTCCGGTTCGTCGAAGGACGGCCTCGTAGGATCGGCGCTGGACCCAGACAGATCCGGAGGATGCGTCGACATGGCGGAGGACGGCATCGACGTTCATGAGGAGTACTTCGACAACGCGCCCACCGGAGTCGAGGTTGAGCTGGACGACGAGGAATCCGGTACAGCCCGGCCCTGGAATCCGGATGACATCCGGGTCGGTACGAAGCAGTTCTCGCTGCGTAACGTTCTCGATCTGATTGATGACGGTGATCTGGAGCTGGCGCCCGACTTCCAGCGGAACACGGTCTGGAAGGCCCGGCAGAAGTCACGTCTTATCGAGTCAATCTTGTTGCAGATCCCACTGCCGGCATTTTATTTCGCTGAAGACGGCAACGGGATGATGCGTGTTGTGGACGGCCTGCAGCGGCTGTCCACCGTGCACAGTTATGTCCGTAAGAAGGCGTTCATATTGACTGATCTCGAATATCTGAAATCGGCAGAGAAGAAGCGCTTCGACGAGATCATACCGGCACTGCAACGCAGGATCAACAATGCACAGATCGTAGTTCACGTCATTGATCCGAGCACGCCTTCGGGAGTCAAGTACGATATTTTCAAGCGGATCAACACGGGTGGTACTCCGCTTAATGCCCAGGAGATCCGGCACTGCATGAGCAAGGAGCGGAGCCGGAGCTTTCTCAAACAGTGCACGCATACGCCGGAATTCGACCGCGCCACTGGCGAACGTTTCCGTGATCACATCCGGATGGATGATCGAGAAGTGGTTCTCAGATACTGTGCCTTTTGTCTGCGTGGTGTTGACGGCTATGTCTCGGACGGCTCTATGGATACTTTTCTGGATACCACGACAACAATGCTCGACAACCCACGGGAGGTTCCGGATGATCGTTTGGCGGAGCTCCATAATGCCTTTCGTGAGGCAATGATCAAAAGCTATGACGTTTTCGGCGAACATGCATTCCGGAAATGGTCCCGAGGGGTGAACGCCAGGAACCCCATCAACCGTCCACTGTTCGAGAGTTGGTCCTACGTACTCGGTCGGTACGACCTCGCCGATCTGATGAGGCGCAAAAATCTGATCGTGACCGCGGCGCGGGACATCATGGCCGATGATCGATCCTATATCGATGCCATCACGACCTCGACGGGAGACCCGAGAAAGGTTCGGCTACGGTTTGACCGCGCAGCCCAGACCGCGCAGCCCTGACCGCGCAGGTGGGCCGGTGACGGCAACTCTTGCGATCCGAAATTTCAAACGGTTCGTCTCAGTCGAGCTGGAAATTCGACCACTCACTGTTCTTACCGGTCTGAACGGTACCGGTAAGAGCACCGCCATCCAGGCTCTGCTACTCGCCCGACAGGTGGCGGAGAATGCCGGCGCTCGTGTCGTACAGCTCAACGGACCGTACGGACTGGCGTTTGGTGAGGCTTTTGACGTCCTGCATCCCGAAGCCGTGAGGCAGGAGATTGAAATTCGCATCGACGTCGGTGAGGTCCCCCACCGGTATTTGTTTGACGTGCCTGACGACAGAGCGTTGAATCTGCTGGTTCGTGACCGTCCGGCGGATGTCCCGGACCTGCTCACCGGTCACGGCGTCTCGTTCAGTTACCTCAACGCCGAACGGCTCGGGCCTCGGGATCAGCTGGACGTCACCGCCGAAGATCGGGATCGGGTCGGTGTCGGGGTCCGCGGTGAATACACGGCACAAGCGCTGGCCCTGCACGAGACCAGCGAGGTTCGTGAACTACTTCGACATCCGAGTACCGGGGCGGAAGGCGTCACCACGCTACGTACCCAGGTCGAGACCTGGGCGTCCGAGGTCATCCGGCCGATCCGGATCACCGCACAATGGCCGGCGGGGATCACGGCGAGTCTGATCCGCTTCCAGGAGCCCGGGGTGGTGGGCGAGCAGATCAGACCCACTAACATGGGTTTCGGGTTTTCCTACGCCTTGCCCATCATCGTCGCTGGTCTGTTGATGCCGACAGGCGGAGTACTGGTCGTGGAGAATCCCGAAGCCCACCTGCATCCCGCCGGTCAGTCCCGGCTCGGTCGCTTCCTGGGCCAGGTGGCGGGAAGTGGTGCACAGGTGATTGTGGAAACCCATAGTGATCATTTGATCAACGGCATCCGTCTGGCCGTCATGGAGGACCGGGTTCTCGAGTCCCGAGGGGTGATCGTGCATTTTTTCGGTGAGGGTACCGATGGTCATCCCACGGCCATCGAACTTACGGGTCGTGGTGGGCTCACCAGTTGGCCGACAGGATTTTTTGACCAGATCGAGAACGACCTGGGGAGGCTGGCCCGTGCGAAGCGCGGAAAAGGTTAGTGGTCCCCGTGTCGTCCTCGACGAGGTGAGCTTCGATTTCCGGGGACTGTCCGATTCCCAGATCGAGGCCTATTTAGACGAGTTCAACGAGACCTTACGGACGCTTCGCGACGAGGACAGCCTCGGAGTCTCCTGTGCTCCCATGTGGGAAGCGGTCCGGTGCCTGGACGAGTGCGAGGTTTACCAGTTCCTGTGCCGCGAGTATCCATCGGAGGTCGACCGGGACACGCTGGTTCTTGCGTACAGCCAGCTTTCACGATGTCCGGAATGGGACGATGAGGCGATTCCGAATGTTGATGCTACCGTAAGCATCGACGGCAGTGATCCTATCATGGCGCTTTCGGTGGCCTACGCATCTTTTATGATCATGAGTGGATTCGGTGTCGCCTGCGCGCTTTTTCCAGGTTCCATCCGTCGTCGAGGAACTCTGGCTGTGCGCGGTGACCACGGCGAAAGCCAGGTGTTCTTTTTCTGCGATCCAGCGAAGCTGCCCGAGTTCTGGCGGCGATTATTCGCGCTTGAAAACGTACCTGAGGGTAAATTCTTCGAGTTGGGTCGACGCGCCTTTCCGGATCTCGTATTTCATCCAAGTCTTTCATTCAACCGTTTCGAAGGATCCTACTCGGTACTGCGCGACCGGGTAGTCGCCGTACTCGCTGCGCTGAACGATCGATTTGTTGACGAGTACAGCGGATGCAAGGGAAAACCCAACGAGATCCAGGCCGCGATGGGCCGTTACCGCCTCGAACTCTCACCGGAGAGCCCGAAAACCAGGGGCAGCGACCGGTTGATGCGCCAGCGTGAGGTGATTTACGAGGGTAATACGCTGCGTTGTGAGTGGCATGCGAAGCTGGAGCGTCACCGCAACCGCATCCACTTCTCCGAACCCAGTGAACATCTGGCCGGCCGTATTCTGATCGGAATCTTTGTTTCTCATCTCGACACGTAGAGCCGAAAATCGTGTGATCACGAACGGTTCGTATCCCACAGTCCACAGGGTGTGCGGCCTGAGCATGCGCCGATGGCCGGTCGCGGCGCGGTCACGCTGGTCCGGTGGCGGAGCGAGCGACCGTGGCGGCGGGTGGGTTTGGCGGGGCCGGCACGTCCGGCAGACCGGCGAAGAAGCTCCAGATGACGGTGGCGGCACTGGCTGCGGCCGGTACGCGTGGTGGTGCCGGCCAGGAGTGTGGCACGTCGTGGTAGGTGACGGCGGCGACAGCGGCACGGTCCCGGCATTCGCGCCAGATCATGATCTCAGCCGGACCCACCCGGCGGGTGGTCGCAGGCCGTGCGGGACAGCCGTCCCGCTCACGCCAGAGTGCGACCGCGGCGGCCATCGACATCAGCGGTGGTCGTGCCAGGAGAGCTCCGTCATAGGGCAGCACCTGGTCGGCGGTACCGGCGGCAAGCAGTACCGACACCGCACGTCCTCGCGCACACGGTACCAGCGGTACGGCCCCGTATGTCGCGACCCCGGCGAAGGCGGACGGGTCCTCGCAGGCCATCCGAAGCGCGAGCTTTCCGCCGTTGCTGTAGCCGACGAGGTAGACCCGATGTGCGTCGGCCGGCTCCCCGTGCAGCACCGCGGCGACGACACCGCGCACAAAGGCGGGGTCGTCCGGTCGTGACCGGCCCGCCGTGCCACAACAGTCGGCGCCGGCGTTCCAGGACCGGTCGAGACCTGCGGGTACGGCAAGAATCGCGTGGCCGTCGGCCACGAGCGGACTCAGGCCGCTGAGCGCCACCATCGCGGTCGGTGTCAGGCCGCGACCGTGCAGAAGTACCACCAGCGGCAGCCGCTGCGTGGATCCAACCGGTCGCAGCAACAGATAGACGCGTCGCAGCCCACCCATCGTGATCGTCCGCGTGCTCTGGCTGATCAGCGGCTGGGCTGTGATCGTGGCCTTGCTGGTTGCATCCTGCGGTGGGGTAGACGGTTGGCTGGGGGTGACCGATGCGGCTGCCACGGCTGATTGTTTTCGATCTACGTGGACGATAGGTTCTGCCATGGTGACGATGAGTATTATCGCCGCCGTGGCGGCCAGCAGAAGATTCCCCCGTCGATAGGTCATGCGCAGGTCAGCCTGTCATCCGTTGTCGGGGCCGACCGGACACCACCAGGCTCAGCGGCGTGGGCCGGCAGAGCGCGACCAGCGCCGTCGACAGCACCAGGGTCGTGGACATCGCCAGCAGGGTTGACCACGGTGGGGGAAGGGCGTGGGGAAGGACGGTCAGCACACCTACCAGGATCGCCGGATGCACGAGGTAGACGCCGAAGGACAGCTCCGAACCCTTGCGTATGAGTGAGTCCAGCCGGCCTGGACGTCGCCTGCGCTGCCACACCGAGCCCAGGGCGAACAGGGCCACGATGCTCGCTGATCCCCATGGCACCATGATGGGCTGAAAGACCGACGCGGCGTCGAACGGCGACTGTCCGTGATGTCGTGCGATCATGTACCAGAGTTCTGCGGCACCGGCGGCGAGTACCGCGCTCAGTACCGAGAGCCCGATGTGTCGACTCACCCAGCCGCGGAAGCGATCGCCGTGGACCGCGGCGAGCGCACCGGCCACGAGCCAGAACTGGTACATCCCGAACAGCTCGTAACAGTGCTGCTCCAGCACGCCGGCCACCCCGGACCACGGCCGCCCGTAGTGGACTTCCGTCAGGATGGCGATCTGGAGCAGTGCGCTTCCTGCCAGCAGCGACCAGTGGTGCCCGGCGGTGCGCCGCACCAGACGGGCCAGCAGCGGGAACAGCAGGTATGCCTGCAGGGTGACCAGCAGGAAGTACAGGTGATACCAGGCGTCGCCGGTGATTAAGTCATAGCCAAGAGTGCGCAAAGCGGCGGTTATCTGGCCGTCTGAGAGCTGTTGGAGGAGACCGCGGCCGGCATAGAGCACGGTCCAGACCACGTACGGCACCCCGACGAGCAGGAAC
>NZ_CAUVXP010000047.1:0-35985 GCF_963555955.1 Protofrankia sp. Cas3 | reverse complement strand
TTGGGTTTAACGCAGGTTGCGTCGGAAGAATCTTCTGACATGTGCGGTGTATTCGGATCGACCTCTGATCGAGCAACGTTGGAGCGGTCGACGGGACGGGCGGTCGCGGGTGGGACAGTACCGGGGACGACGGGATGACCGTGCCTTTCGAAAGGAGCTTTTTCCATGAGCCGAGCGGGCCGGAGCTCCGGCGCTGATCCCTCCGCCGGGCCGGTGGGGTCCTCGGATCCGACTCACGCCACGGGCGGTACGGGGTCGGACGTGATTGCCGCGGCGCGGGCTGCCGGCTTGGTCAAGATTTATGGATCCGGACAGACCGCGGTGACCGCACTGCGCGATATCGACGTTTCCTTCCCCCGCGGGCGGTTTACCGCGATCATGGGGCCGTCCGGGTCGGGTAAGTCGACGTTGATGCATTGCCTGGCCGGTCTTGACACCGTGACCCGGGGCCAGGTCTTCATCGGCGCCGTGGACCTGTCGCGGTTGTCGGACAAGGCGCTCACCCAGCTTCGCCGTGACCGCATCGGCTTCGTGTTCCAGCAGTTCAACCTGTTGCCGACGCTGACCGCAGCCGAGAACATCACGCTTCCCCTCGACATCGCCGGCCGCAAGCCCGACCGCGAGTGGATGGCGCAGGTGGTCGACGCCGTCGGGCTCGCACCGCGCCTGAGCCACCGCCCGTCGGAGCTTTCCGGCGGTCAGCAGCAGCGGGTCGCGTGTGCCCGCGCCCTGGTGACCCGGCCGGACATCGTCTTCGCAGACGAGCCCACCGGCAATCTGGACTCCAGGTCCGGAGCCGAGGTGCTGTCGTTTCTCCAACGCTCCGTTCGCGAGCTCGACCAGACCGTCGTGATGGTCACCCACGATCCCAGCTCGGCGTCCTTCTCCGATGAGGTCGTCTTCCTCGTCGACGGAAGGATCGTCGACTCGATGCCGAACCCGACCGCCGAACGCGTCCTCGACCGGATGAAGCACCTCGATCAGCTCCAGCAGGAGGCCGACGCCGAGGACGGCGACGGTTCGGACTGGGGTGGCCGGCAACCCTGGCAGGACGAGGGCGTAGCCCTCGACGAAGCCGCCGGCTACGGATCGTCGGGCAGGGCCTGACCGATGCTGCGCACCACCCTGAAGAATCTGCTGGCCCGCAAGCTCCGGCTGCTGCTCTCCGCTCTCGCGGTCGTGGCCGGGGTCAGTTTCGTCACCGGCACGCTGGTACTCACCGATACCCTCAACCAGACGTTCGACACGCTGTTCGCCAACGCCACTAAGAACGTCAGCGTGGCGGTTCGTACGATCAACGCAGTGGACGACAGTTCTGCTGGGAACAGCCCGAGCCGGCCTCTTCCCAGCTCCCTGCTGGATGTGGTCAAGGGCGTGCCCGGGGTACGGGCGGCCGTCGGCGATGTAGACGGAACAGCGGTGTTCGTCAACCCCCGCACCGGCAAGGTGCTCGACACCGGCGGTGCGCCCGGGATCGGCACCAACTGGGACGGTGGCACTGCGGTGTCCGCGGTCGAGATCGCCGCGGGTCGTGCACCGCACGGCCAGGAATTCGTGATCGACAAGAGCAGTGCGGACAAGGCGGATCTGCTGATCGGCGATCGGGTGACCGTGCTGACCAAGGGCGCACCCGCTGCCTACACCCTGGTCGGGACGTTCCGGCTGGCCGGACAGGACAGCGTCGGGGGCGCTACCGTGATCGCTTTCGACACGGCCACCGCGCAGCGCGTCCTGCTCGCCCCGGACGAGTTCACCTCGATCAGAATCGCCGCCGTCGACGGACTGTCCCAGACCGACCTTCGCGACCGGATCTCCGGGGTGCTACCCGCAGGCGTCGAGGCGATCACGGGCAAACAGCTGGCCGACGAGAACGCGAACGCGGTCCAGAAGGCCATCGGCGGTTTCTCCACATTTCTGCTGATATTCGCTGGCATATCGGTCTTCGTGGGTGCATTCATCATTTTCAACACCTTCACGATGCTGGTGGCCCAGCGGGTCCGGGAGCTCGCGCTGCTGCGGGCGCTGGGCGCCAGCCGGCGCCAGGTCCAGCTCGCGGTCCAGCTTGAGGCGGGCGTCGTCGGGTTTGTCGGCGCGACAGTCGGGCTGGTGTTCGGCGCGGGTCTGGCCGTCCTGTTGCGACTCGCGGTGGCGGCGTTCGGGGTGTCGCTACCCGGCGGGGGGTTGGTGTTCCGACCCCGAACGATCATTGTCGCCTACGCTGTCGGCGTTGTCGTCACGGCGGTCGCCGCCTTCATCCCCGCGCGCAAAGCCGCGTCGGTCCCACCGGTGGCGGCGATGCGCGAATCCTTCGTCCTACCCGCGCGTTCCCTGCGCTCCCGCGGCATCGCCGGTGGCGCCCTGGCGGGTATCGGCGCGTTGCTCCTCGTCTATGGGCTGGCCGCCGTCACCGGGAAGTCCGGGGCGGCGGTGGTCGGCATCGGTGCCGGACTGTGCTTCCTCGGCATCGCGACTCTCTCGCCGCTGCTCGCGCGGCCCATCACCAGATTCATCGGCAGTCCGCTGCCGGTTCTGTTCGGCGCCACCGGCCGCCTCGGACGCGAGAACGCCATGCGTAATCCACGCCGGAGCGCCTCGACGGCATCCGCGTTGATGATCGGCCTGGCGCTGGTCAGCGCGTTCGCGGTGCTCGGTGCGTCCATCAAGGATTCCGTCAAGGAGACCGTCAGCAACAGTCTGGGTGCGGACTTCTACCTGGCCGGGTCCGGTTTCGGTCAGGGGTTCAGCCCCGACATCGCCCAGTCTCTGCGGGGTAAACCAGGCATCGAGCTCGTCACAGGCCTGCGGTCGGACGTGGCCCAGATCAAGGGGAAGAAGGGGACCATCCTGGCGGGTGACCCGGTTGCCCTGCCGCAGCTGCTCGCGTTGCGACAGGTCAACGGGGATATCGCCAAGCTCGGCAACGGAACAATCATTATGGACAGCGACACGGTGACGGCTGACGGGTTCGTCGTGGGTCAGCCGGTTCCGGTGGTTTTCCCGGATGGCCCGACCACCCTCACCCTCGCCGGGACGTACAAGAAAAGCCAGGTCGCTGGCAAGTACCTCGTCGCCCTGAGTGAGTTCAGCCGGCATTACAACTCCGATCTCGACATCTTCGTCATGGTCAGGATCGCGTCGAACGCGAACATCGCCGACGTTCGGAAGGAGATCGACTCCGTCGCCAAGGCCTACCCGAACGTGCAGGTACGCGACCAGTCCGAGTTCGTCCGGCAGCAGGAGAAGCAGGTCGACCAGTTTCTGGGCCTCGTCTACGTCCTGCTGGCCCTCGCCGTCGTCATCGCGTTGTTCGGGATCGTCAACACGTTGGCCCTCTCCGTGATCGAACGGACCCGGGAGATCGGGCTGTTGCGCGCGGTCGGCATGAGCAGGCGTCAGCTGCGCACGATGGTGCGCCTGGAGGCAGTGGTGATCGCCGTCTTCGGAGCGCTCCTCGGCGTCGTCGTCGGCAGCTTCTTCGGCTGGGCGTTGACCCGCGCCCTCAAGGACCAGGGCATCAACACCTTCGCCTACCCGCTGTGGACGGTCGTCTTCGTCGTCATCATGGGTGGCCTGCTCGGTGTCCTGGCTGCCATCTTCCCGGCCCGTCGGGCCGCGAAGATGGACATCCTGCGGGCGATCGCGACAACCTGATCACGCATCACCCCGGCACGCATCACACCAGGTCGACGTCGTCCGCATCCCGGTACCGCACGCTGCCCGCGGACGGCGAAACCAGCCCGTCGAGTAGCCGCACGGTGACCTCGCGCAGACTCGCCACAACGGTCGCCCCGGCGGTGGCCCCGGACGGCGCGGCCATCGGGAAGGACGGGACGAGAACCGTCGCGCAGCCCGCGTCGAGGCCGGCACGCGCGCCAGCCTCACTGTCCTCGAGGACCACACACCGAGCTGGCACCACGCCCAGGAGGCTCGCCGCCGTCAGGTACGGCTCCGGATGCGGCTTGCGCAGGCTGACCTCGTCGCCGGCAATCGTCACCGCGAATCGGTCGAGGCCGATCGCGGCGAGGACGGGATCCATCAGTACCCGGAACGACGACGACACCAGGGCGGTCGGGATCCCCGCGGCAGCCAGCACGTCAAGCAGTGCGATGGAACCCGGCATCGGGACGATCCGGCCGGGTTCGCCGAACAGCTCGGCGGTCCGTTTGACCAGGAAGCGGGCGGCCGCGTCCGGGTCGGCGTCTGGTACCCCGAGCATCGAGAGCATGAGTGGCAGGGCAGTGTCGATCCCGTGCCCGATCATCGCCGTCTTGATCTCCGGGGTGAACCGGCCACCGAGGCTTGCCGCCAGTTCGTGCTCTGCCACCGTCCACAGCGGTTCGGTGTCAACCAGCAGACCGTCCATGTCGAACAGGACGGCCGCAACACCATCGTCAACGCTCACCCGACCTGCATATCAGGTCGGGTGAGCGTGGCGAACTATCAGGTGGCGAAGTACTTGGCCTCGGGGTGGTGCGCGATGATCGCCGACGTGGACTGTTCCGGCACGAGCTGGAACTCCTCGGACAGCTCGACACCGACCCGTCCCGGATCCAGCAGGTCGAACACCCCGACCTGCTGCTCCAGGTCGGGGCAGGCCGGGTAGCCGAAGGAGTAACGGGACCCACGGTAGTTCTGCCGGAGGACCCCGGCCAGATCGTGGGCATCGGCGGCGCCGGCGGGCGTGCCATCGGGCAGCAGCAGTTCGGAGCGGACCCGCTTGTGCCAGTACTCGGTCAGCGCCTCGGTGAGCTGGACCGACAGCCCGTGCAGCTCCAGGTACTCCCGGTAGGAGTCGGCGGCGAAGAGCTCGGCCGTGACCGCGCTGATCCGCCGGCCCATGGTGATGATCATAAAGGGGACGACGTCCACCTCGCCGGCTTCCTCCGACCGGTAGAAGTCGGCCAGACACAGCCGGCGGTCCCGGCGCTGGCGCGGAAAGCTGAAGCGGGCCCGTTCACCACCGTCGGCGGACAGGACGATCAGATCCTCACCCTTGCTGACACACGGGAAGTAGCCGTACACGACGGCGGCTTCCAGCATCTGCTCGGAGACGATGCGGTCGAGCCACATCCGCAGCCGGGGGCGTCCCTGCGTCTCCACCAGCTCCTCGTAGGAAGGGCCCTCGCCACCGCGGGCGCCGCGCAGCCCCCACTGGCCGAGGAATGTCGCCCGCTCGTCGAGGAAGGAGGCGTAGTCGGCCAGTGGGATGCCCTTGACGATCCGGTCCCCCCAGAACGGCGGCACCGGCACGGGGTTGTCGGTCGCCACGTCCGAACGCGGCGGCAGCTCGGCCACGGGCTCCTCAGCCCGGGCCGCTGTCCTGGCAGCCTTGATCCGTTCGGTGCGCTCCCGGCGGGCCCGGCGTTCGGCCATGCGCGGGTCGTCGGCGAGCGGCGGTGCCTGGCCCCGCTTGGCCGCCATGACCGCGTCCATGAGGGACAGGCCCTCGAAGGCGTCTCGCGCGTAGCGGACCTCGCCCTCGTAGAGCTGCGCCAGGTCTCCTTCGACGTAGGCTCGGGTGAGCGCGGCGCCGCCGAGCAGCACCGGCCAGGTGGCCGCCACCCCGCGGGTGTTCATCTCCGCGAGGTTCTCCTTCATGACCACGGTGGATTTCACCAGCAGCCCGGACATGCCGATCGCGTCGGCGTGCTGCTCGGCCGCCGCGTCCAGGATTGCCGCGATCGGCTGCTTGATCCCGAGGTTGACAACCGTGTAGCCGTTGTTGGACAGGATGATGTCGACGAGGTTCTTGCCGATGTCGTGGACGTCGCCCTTGACCGTGGCGAGTACCAGGGTGCCCTTGCCCCGGGTGTCGGACTTCTCCATGTACGGCTCGAGATAGGCGACCGCGGCCTTCATGACCTCGGCCGACGCCAGGACGAACGGCAGCTGCATCTGCCCGGAGCCGAACAGGTCACCGACGACCTTCATGCCGCCCAGCAGGGTCTCGTTGATGATCGCCAGCGGATCCCGGGAGCGCATCGCCTCGTCGAGGTCGCCCTCCAGCCCGGTCCGTTCACCGTCGATGATCCGCCGCTGGAGTCGTTCGTCGAGCGGCAGCGCGGCCAGTTCCTCGGCCCGGGTCGGCCCGCCGACATGGCCCTCGACACCCTCGAACAGGTCCAGGAACCGGGTCAGCGGATCGTAGCCGTCCCGGCGCCGGTCGTAGACCAGGTCGAGGGCGACCTCACGCTGGGTATCCGGGATGCGCGCCATCGGAAGGATCTTGGAGGCGTGCACGATCGCCGCGTCCAGGCCGGCTTCGACGCACTCGGTCAGGAACACCGAGTTGAGCACCACCCGGGCGGCCGGCTTCAGACCGAAGGAGATGTTGGACAGCCCGAGGATGGTCTGCACGTCGGGATGGCGCCGTTTGATCTCGCGGATCGCCTCGATGGTGGCAATCCCGTCGCCGCGCGACTCCTCCTGCCCGGTACCGAGGGTGAAGGTCAGGGCGTCGATGAGGATGTCGGACTCGTGCATCCCCCACTGCCCGGTCAGCTGGGCGATCAGCCGTTGCGCGACCTGCACCTTCCACTCGACGGTCCGGGCCTGGCCTTCTTCGTCGATGCAGAGTGCGACGACGGCCGCGCCGTGTTCGCGGATGATCGGCATCACGGTGGCGAGCCGGGAGCCGGGGCCGTCGCCGTCCTCGAAGTTGACCGAGTTCACCACGCAGCGTCCGCCGAGGCATTCCAGCCCCGCCTCGATGACCGGGGGTTCGGTGGAGTCGAGCATCATCGGCAACGTGGACGCGGTGGCATAGCGGCTGGCAACCTCCCGCATGTCGACCGTGCCGTCCCGGCCGACGTAGTCCACACAGACGTCGATCATGTGCGCGCCCTCACGGGTGGCGGCGCGGGCGATCTCCACGACGTCATCCCAGCGGCTGTCGATCAGCGCGTCGCGGAAAGCCCTGGAACCGTTGGTGTTGGTGCGCTCACCCACCATCAGCACCGAATTGTCCTGCCGGAACGGCACGGCCTGGTAGAGCGAGGCCGCGGCGGCGTCAACGGCCGGCCGCCGTGGCGTGACGGCCCGTCCGGCGACGCGCTCGACGACCTGACGCAGATGCTCGGGGGTGGTTCCGCAGCAACCGCCGACCAGTACGGCGCCGTAGTCACGGGTGAAGGTGTCAAGCGCGTCGGCGAGTTCGGCCGGGGTCAGCGGGTAGGTGGCGCCGTCACGGCCAAGCGTGGGCAGACCGGCGTTCGGCATGACCGAAAGCCCGATTCGGGCGTGCCGGGCCAGGTGACGCAGGTGTTCGCTCATCTCGGTGGGTCCGGTTGCGCAGTTCAGGCCGATCAGGTCGATGCCGAGCGGCTCGAGCGCGGTGAGCGCGGCGGCGATCTCCGAGCCCAGCAGCATCGACCCGGTCAGCTCCACGGTGACCTGCGCGATGACGACAACCCGACGATCAGCGGCGGTCATCGCACGGCGCGCTCCGATGATCGCGGCTTTGGCCTGCAGAAGGTCCTGCGCGGTCTCCACCAGGACGGCGTCGACGCCCCCCGCGAGCAACCCGGCGACCTGCCGCTGATAGGCGTCCCGCAGCGGTGGGTAGGCGATGTGTCCCAAGGTGGGCAGCTTCGTTCCAGGGCCCACCGAACCGAGGACGAAGCGGGGCCGGTCGGTCGTGCTCCAGAAGTCGGCAGCCTCACGGGCTATCCGGGCACCCGCCTGCGCCAGTTCCCCGATACGGTCAGCGATGCCGTACTCTCCGAGATTGGCGAGGTTAGCTCCGAAGGTGTTCGTCTCGACTGCGTCACACCCGACAGCGAAGTAGGCGTCGTGTACTGCCCGCACCACGTCTGGACGTGTCACGTTCAGAATCTCGTTGCAGCCTTCGTGACCCTGGAAGTCGTCGAGACTCAGATCGGCGGCCTGCAGCATCGTTCCCATGGCACCGTCGGCTACCAGCACGCGTTCGGCCAGGGCGGAAAACAGGTCGGCTCGCACCTGGGAAGCGTACCGGGCGTGCCCGTGCCGATCGCGGTGACGACTCATGGTCGTCATCGGGTTTGCCCGGGTTACCGACCTCCTGGTCGGCGCAGCTGTGGTCTGCTGCCCGCCAGACCAGGTCAGATCGGCCCGCCGACCGGGTACTTCTGGAACAGCGGGTCGCAGGGACCCACCGGCACGCACCAACGTAGGACGTACCGTTGCACTGTCACGGGGGCAGTGGGCCGCCGCGGGGCGGCAGGAGGTGGCAGGTGATCGAGTTCTCCGGCGTCGGTCAGCTACGGTCGCCGATCGTAGTGGCTGCCTTCGAGGGCTGGAACGATGCCGCGGACGCGTCGTCCGCGGCCGTCGAGCATCTGGAGTCGGCGCTCGACGCGAAGGTGATCGGTGCCATCGATCCGGACGACTACTACGATTTCCAGGTCAACCGTCCCACAGTCAGCGGCACCGACGGTGCGTCCCGCAAAATCTCCTGGCCGACGACACGGCTGTCGGTCGCACGCCCCGACCATGGCGACAACGACTTGGTCCTCATCCGTGGTCTTGAGCCGAACATGCGCTGGCGGGGCTTCACCGACGAGCTGATCGAGGCGATTCATGCGCTCGGCAGCGACATGGTCGTCAGCCTCGGCGCGTTGCTCGCGGATTCCCCACATACCCGCCCGGTGCCGATCAGTGGAACCGCCGGGGACCCGGCCACGGCCGCACGCCTGCGGCTGGACCCGTCGAAGTACGAGGGTCCCACCGGCATCGTCGGGGTGTTTGCGGAGGCATGCTCCAAGGCCGGGCTCGCCTCGGTGTCGTTCTGGGCCGCGGTCCCCCACTACGTGGCGAATCCACCGTGCCCGAAGGCGACGCTGGCCCTGCTACGGCGGGTCGAGGACCTGCTGGACATGGAGATCCCCCTGGGTGACCTGGCCGAACGGGCCCGGGCGTGGGAGCGTCAGGTCGATGAGCTCGCCGCGGGCGACAGTGAGGTTGCCGAGTACGTGCGCGCGTTGGAGTCACGCGAACCCGAGACAGAACTACCCGAAGCCAGCGGGGACGCGATCGCCCGTGAGTTCGAACGGTACCTGCGCAGACGGGGTCAGTGACTACTCCTCGACGACCTCGGCGTCGATGATGTCGTCCTCGCTGCCATAGGCTGGCCGAGCGGTACCCGTCGCCGCCGATGCCCGGGCGAAGAACCCAGGGTCGGCTCCGGTCACATCGTGCGCTGCACTCGTCCCGGACTGCTCGGAGGTCTGCGCACGCCCGGTGCCGGTCGTCGTGCCGGCGCGCGCCAGGTCCGTGACCGCACGGTCGATCTCGCTGGAGCTCATCAGGCTGCGGACCCGCAACAGTGCGCCGAGAACCTCGCCCTGCTGGTGGCGTAACCCCTCGAGGATGCCCGCCACCTGCGAGATCTGTGCCTCGATGTCGTCGAAGCGCTGCTGGGCGCGCTGTCGCGACTCCTCGACCGCGTCGAGGAGTAGTTTGTCCGCCTGCTCACGGGCCTTACGCACGATCGGATGGTTGGCGGCGGCGTCCTCGATGGCCTCCTCCAACGCCTGCTCCGCGATGGCGCGGGCACCAGTGACGATCTCATCGGCTTCCTGATGGGCGATGGTCAGCATGAGGCCGATCCGGCCACCTGCCTGCGCGGCGAGCCGATCGGGCAGGGTCGCCTCGCCGTCGCGGCGGCGGCGATCGGCGTGCAGGGCCGCCTCGGCCGCGGCCGCCCGCTGCGTCACCTGACTGGCATACCGCCACAGCGTGGCCAGGTATTCCTCAACCTGACGTGGATCATAACCTCGCGCCACCTCATCGAACCTCGGCCGTTCGGCGTCGGTTCCGGTTCCGGTGTCGGTCCGGTGGTAGTCGGCACCCATCAAACTGAACGTCCTCCAGCCACGACCGGCTCAATGTCCACCCCTAGTAGCGAGTCGATGATTGCACGCGCCAAAGCCGGGGCGTCCGGGACATCACCTCCCGCCGCGAGTGCGGCGCTCGCCCAGCGGTCGACAGCGGCGACGGCACCCGGTGCGTCGAGATCGTCGGCCAGGCGCCGACGCACCTGGTCGAGCAGCGGACGGGCATCGGGTCCGCGCGTGTGGCTGGCCGCCGCCCGCCATCGGGCCAGCCGTTCGCGGGCGACGTCCACGGCCGAGGGAGTCCATTCCCACCCGACCGTGTGATGGTGGTCCAGGAGCGCGATCCGGATCGCCGCCGGTGGTACACCGCGGGCCAGCAGGCGGGAGACGAACTCGAGGTTTCCCCTCGACTTCGACATCTTGTGGCCGTCGAGACCGACCATGGCGGTGTGCACACAGGTACGTGCAAACGGCTGGACACCGGTCGCGACCTCCGCGTGGGCGATGCCGCATTCGTGGTGGGGAAACGTGAGATCCGAACCGCCGCCCTGGACGTCGATGCTCGCACCCAGATAGGTCAGGGCGATGGCGGCACATTCGATGTGCCAGCCCGGTCTACCCGGTCCGAACGGCGACGGCCACGCCGGCTCGCCGGGGCGCTCGGCGCGCCACAACAGGGGGTCGAGCGGGTTTTTCTTGCCGGGACGGTCAGGGTCGCCGCCGTTGCCGGCGGCCCGTTCGACCATCGCGTCGAAGCTGAGATGGGAGATCTTGCCGAAACGGGGGGCCGCCTCGATCGGAAAGTAGATGTCACGGTCCACCCGGTAGGTGGCCTCACGGCCACGCAGTTTCTCGATCAGTTCGATGACCAGCGGAATCGACTCGACCGCCCCCACATATGCGGCCGGCGGCAGGATGCGCAGTGCGGTCATGTCCGCCCGGAACAGGTCGGTCTGACTCCGGGCGATCTCCCGCCAGTCCAGTCCGTCGCGCTTGGCCCGTTCGAACAGTGGATCGTCGACGTCGGTGATGTTCTGGACATAATGGACCTCGTGGCCGGCATCCAGCAGGACCCGCGTGAGTAGATCGTAGGTGAGGTAGGTGAATGCGTGCCCGAGATGCGTGGCATCGTACGGGGTGATCCCACAGACGTACATGCGGACCGTCGGCCCGGCCTCGAGCGGGCGTACCGAGCCGGTCGCCGTGTCGAAAACCCGGAGCGGGAATCCTCGACCGGGAAGCTGCGAGCGTGCGGAGGCCGGCCAGGATCGCATGCGTGTCAGCGTAGCCGGGTCCATGTCAGACAGGCCCAATTGCCGTCAGAGCTACTACCGACGGCCCTAGAACGGCGGCCAGGGAATGGGCGGCCAGTCGCCGGATGGAACCGGAAAACGGCGTTCGGTCAGCAATCTGTTGATCCGGGCGCGCAGGCTCGCGATCTCCGCATCGGTGAGCAGAGCGGCGAGGGCTGCGCCCAGGCTGCCGCCGGCCGCCTCCCGCAGGCAGGCCAGGACTTCGAGCTCGTCGGCACGCAACCGGTGTCCCCGCCACGTCCACAGCAGCGTGCGCAGCTTGTCCTCGACGTGAAACGTCACGCCGTGGTCAATACCGTAGATCCGCCCGGACGGGCCGGGCAGCAGGTGACTGCCTTTGCGGTCGGAATTGTTGACCACGGCGTCGAACAGCGCGATCGCCCGCAGCTGGGGGTCATCGGACCGGACCAGCGCAACCAGGTCGACGGTCTCGTCGATGTCGATCCAGAGCTGGACCATGCCCGGGCCGAACGGGCCGTCCCGCAGCACCGTGGGCGGCACGATCCCCGCGCCGGTCGCCTCGGAGAGCAGATAGGCCGCACGTTCACGGCCGGCGAGCGTCCCGTCCGGAAAGTCCCACAACGCGCGTTCGCCACGGACCGGCTTGTAGACGCACCGTCCGGTGTCGCCGTCGCCGTCGCCGACGAGACTGATCTCGCAGTACAAGGTTGCATTACTGGCCTCGACCAGCCGTCCCGTGACGGTTATCGTACCGTCACGCAGGAGCCTCAGCGCGCCGGCGGCGTCGAGCCCGCCGGCGTCGAGCGGATCGAGGGGCGGGCGTCCGCCGGGCGCACCGCTGGATACAGACTCGCTCACGTCCTTCAGTCTCGCCGCTCATGTTCACGACTGTCCGGTGGCCCTCCGCCGGGCGCGGGGTTCGTTCCAGCACCGCCCTGCCCGTCACCGCCGCCGACGACGGCGTCGCCCTCAGCCGCGTCACCAGGAGTCCGCGGGGCTGGCAGCAGGTCCGCTACCGCACCACCCCGGTCGTTCACTCGGATGACGAACGGGCGATGTTCGGTATAGCGGATGGCCGTCAGTGAACAGGGATCCACTGAGATGCGCTGAAACAGATCCAGGTGCAGGCCCATGGCATCCGCGACGATCGACTTGATGACATCGCCATGGGAGCAGGCGAGCCAGACCGCATCCGGTCCCAGGCGTGCGTTCCAGTCGCGAATCGCCGCGACCGCGCGATGCTGGGTGTCACGCAGAGCCTCCCCCTCAGGCCCGGGGAAGACTACTGCGCTCGGGTGCTCCTGAACGGTCCGCCACAGGGGGTCCTTGGTCAGCGTCGTCAGCTCCTGACCGGTCCAGTCGCCGTAGCGGCACTCCCCCAGACGGTCGTCGATGGTCAGCACGGGACCGTCGTCCCACGGTTCGGGTTTGCCGTGGTGCTCCGCGATCGCCAGGGCTGTTTCCTCGCAGCGTTGCAACGGGCTGGAGACGATCGCGGTCAGCGGTACCGAGGCGAGGCGCTGCGCGAGCGCCGCGGCCTGTGCCTGACCGCGGTCGTCAAGACCGACGCCCGGAGTCCAGCCGAGTAGAACGGTCCCCGTTACAGCGGTGAGACCGTGACGGACGAGCAGGACGGTGGTCACCTGGCATCCACAAGGAACGTATCCTAGCCCGACGCACCACCGGGATCCCTACGCACCGACCGAACGACGACGTTCGACGCACGCCGTAGGCTTCCGCAATGGCAGCCGAGACAAGCCTGACTGACCAGACCCCCGGTGCGCCACCGGGTGAGGTTCCGGCGGTCGACCCGGTGACCGTCTTCGGCGCGTTCTGCGCGGCGGGGCTGTGGCCGGGGCTCGGCCGGACGACCGCCGCCCGGCTACCCGAGGCGGGGATCCGGGGCCCGGCGGACGTCGACGCGACCCGGTTGGCAACGATCCAGGGCGTCACCCCCGCGCGGGCCCGGCGGTTGGTGGACTCCTTTGCCGCTGCCGGCGGTGCCTATCGCGCGGCCGAGTTGCTCGTCGCGGCCGATCTGCCGGCCCGCCTGGTGCGCAGGCTGGTCGACGAGCTCGGGCCGGGGGTGGCCGACGCGTTGAGCGCGGATCCCTGGGCACTGCTCGCCGGCGGCGAGGCCGAACTCACCCAGGCCGACCGGTTTGCCCGCGCGACGGGCGCCGGGCGTGACGATCCCCGGCGTGGCCCGGCTGTGGTCGCCTACCTGCTCGGTCGGGCCGCCTCCCGCTTCGGTGACACCGCGGCGCCGTTGGACATGCTCGTGCGGACGGCGGCCCGGGACGGTGTCGCGGACCCGGGCGCGGCGCTGCGTATCGTCATCGAGGATGGCCGTGTGATCATAAACGGTGAGCTGGCCGCGCTCGACCGGTACGCCGGGGCCGAGCGGACGGTGGCCGAGGGTGTCGCCCGGCTGCTGGCCATCGCCGAGCCGCTGAGCCCCGGGAGCACGCGGTCAGCGCCGGCGGCCATCCCGGCACCGGTGCCCGCCGCGGCGCCGGTTGACCATCCGGGGATGTTCGACGACCTCGCGGAGGAAGGCGTCGACCCCGACCCCGACCCCGACCCCGAGGATGAGGATGAGGATGGGGGCGGGGATCCGGACAACGACGGCGACAGCGATGGCGGCGCCGCCGACGATCTTGCCACCGTCCTGGCCGGCCTTGATCAGACCCAGCTGCACGCGGCCCGGACCGCGCTCGAAGTCGGGGTGAGCATGCTCACCGGCGGACCGGGGACCGGCAAGAGCCGGACGGTAGCCGCGGTCGTGCGCCTCGCCCACGCGGCCGGCGCGCGGATCGCCCTGGCGGCTCCGACCGGGCGGGCCGCCAAACGCCTGGAGGAGCTGTGTGAGTGGCCGGCGAGCACCTTGCACCGGCTGTTGGCGGCGCAGGGAACGTCAGGAGCCTTCGCCCGCGACGCGGAGAATCCCATCGAGGCCGACCTCGTCGTCGTCGACGAGGCGTCCATGCTCGACGCCGAGCTCGCCGCCGCACTGTTCGACGCGTGCGCCGACGGTACCCATCTGCTGCTCGTCGGAGACCCCGCTCAGCTACCCAGCATCGGTCCGGGCCGGGTGCTCGCAGACCTGCTCGCGGCGCAGGTGGCGCCCGTCACCGAACTGCGGCGGCTCTACCGGCAGTCCGAGGGCGGTGGGATCGCGACGCTCGCCATGGCGGTCCGCGCGGGTGAGCTCCCGCCTCCCCCGTCCGGGCCGGACCGCGAGGTGGTGGCGGTTCCCGCCCGCAGTGCCGGGGAGGCGGCCCACCGGGTAGTCCAGCTTGTCACCGACTCCATCCCGCGGGCACTGGGAATATCCGTCGCGGACGTTCAGGTCGTGACTCCCGTCCACGGTGGACCCGCCGGGACGGCCGCGCTGAACAAGGCACTCAAGCAGGTACTCAACCCCGGTGCCGGGGCATCGGCTGGGGGGGCATCGGGCGGGTTCGACGTCGGCGACCGGGTGGTTGCCACCGCGAACCACCTTGACGACGGGTTCGCCAACGGGGAGATCGGGGTGGTACGCGGCGTCGGTGATCGAGGCGCGCTCACGGTGGCCTTTCCCGGCGGGGATGTCGAGGTCCCGGGCGGAGCGGTCGGAGATCTGCGGCACGGTTGGGCGGTCACGGTCCATCGCGCTCAGGGCAGTGAGTGGCCGGCCGTGGTGGCGGTGTTCCCGCCGGAGGCGGGCCGGATGCTGACCCGCCCGCTGATCTACACCGCGCTGACCCGGGCCCAGCGGCATCTGTCGGTGGTGTCGGTGGGTGGCCCGGCGTTGCGCAGCGCGGTGCGCCAGGCCGACGGTCGCCAGCGTTGCACGCTTCTGCCCGTCATGCTCGCGCAGGAGATCCCGGTTGACCCGGACGACCTCGCCGACCGGCACTGAGCCGACCGCTACCCCGCCGACCATGCCGACCATGCCGACCATGCCGACCATGCGGTGCGTCGAGCGGCTGACATGGCCGATCGGCCTGGTGACACTGTGGGTACCGTCTCGGTGGTGAGCACCAACCTTTCTGGGAGTCCGGTGGCGGACGTGCCCGCATCGACATCCGTGTCCGTCGTACCGGTCGCGATGGCACCGGTGCCATCGGCCGTGGCGACGGCGCCGACCACTAGGCCCCGGGCGGAGGTTGCGGTTCGGCGCGATCTCGAGCGGACGGACCGCCGGCCGGTGTTCGACCCCGGAGGTGCCGGCGGCTGGTCAGTGCCGCCCAGGTGGACGCCGATGCGGGACCGGTGGATCCGCCAGCTGCTGATAGCCGCGGTGCTGGGTGCGATCGGGGTCGGCGCGTCCTTGCGGTTTGTCACGCCGAGCCACCTGTGGCTGGACGAATCGCTCACGGTGGAGATCTCTCGCAGACCGGTCGGTCAGCTGCTCGACGCGCTGCGCCACGACGGTTCGCCGCCCCTGTACTACCTGCTCCTGCACATGTGGATCAGGTTGTTCGGGACCGGGGACGTCGCGGTCCGGGCGCTGTCGGGCATCCTGTCGCTGATCACCCTGCCGGTCGCCTGGATCGCCGGGCGGCGGGTCGGGCGGGTGGCGGCGATGTTCGGCAGCGGCGACGGCGCCACGCCCGGGCGGGTGGGGACGGCGGCCCTGTTGCTGTTCGCGTGCTCGCCATACGCGATCCGGTACGGCAGCGAGACCCGGATGTACTCGCTGGTGGTCCTGCTGGTGCTGCTGTTCGGGCTCGCGTTGGTGCGGGCGTTGGAACGCCCGACACGGCGCCGACTGGCGGTGCTGACCGTGTCCACCGCGGCGCTGGTCTACACGCACTATTGGACGTTTCTGCTGGTCACCACCGTTGCGGTGTTCCTCGCGGTCCGATCGCGCGGACGGGCGCCCGTTCGTCGCCCGACGCTGTCCGCGCTGCTGGCGATGCTTGCGTCGGCCGTGGTGTTCGCACCCTGGATGCCGTCCTTCCTGTTTCAGATGCTGCACACGGGCACGCCGTGGGCGGCGCGGGTACAGGCGCAGGTCCTGCTGGACACGGTGTTCGACTGGGCCGGACCGACGTCCACGGGCGCGCTGCTCGGGGTCGTTCTGCTCGGAGCGGCGCTGCTCGGCCTGACGGGCCGGCCGCAGGATGACGGGCTGCACATCGTCCCGACCGGACGGGTGCCCGGACGTTACCTGGTCGCGTTGTGGCTCGTCCCGCTCGCCCTCGCCTACCTGGTCAACACCACCGGTGGTAGTGCTTATACGGAACGCTATACCGGGATATCGCTGCCGGCCTTCCTGCTCCTGGCCGCACTCGGTATCGGCCAGTTGCCCAGGCGGGTACGCACGGCCATCCTGACGATTGTCTGTGTGACGGGGCTGTCCGGCGGCTGGAACATGGCGCGGCAGGAACGTACCCAGGCCGGGGAGATCGCGAACCGGATCGTGGCGCTGGCCCGACCCGGCGACGTGGTCGCCTTCTGCCCCGACCAGCTGGGTCCGGCGGTGTTCCGGGCCATCGAACGCCACGGCGATCCTGATCTCAAGCAGATCGTCTATGCCGACGCGAGCGGGCCGGCACTGGTCGACTGGGTCGACTACGCCGCTCGGATGCGACGGGCCAGCGGCGCGGACTTCGCCGCCCGGGTCAACACCATGGCCGGACCTGGCCACGCGGTGTTCCTCGTGCGCGCGGACGGCTACAAGACCCTGGAGGGGGCCTGCGCGGTCGTGTCCGACCAGCTTGCCGCCCTGCGTGACCGCACCCTGCAGGTCGATCGCCGCATGGTCTACGAGGGTGCGGCGCTGGAGCGCTTCTCCACCCTGCGTTAAGCGGGCACGGCCGACGGTCCGGGCCGGCGCTCGCCCGCCGCGGCGAGCGCGGTCACCAGCAGGGCCAGCGGCAGCGTGTAGTGGTTGAAGTACGACTGTTTGTTCATGACATCCAGGGTGAGGAGCACGACGCCCGCACCGGCGCAGAACTCCGCGGCGCCGGCCCGCACCCGCCAGGCGAGCCAGTAGGCGACCGTCAGCGCGACCGCCATCGGGCCGAAACCGGTGGTGATCCCCGCGTGCGCGAGCACACCGGGCACGGACAGCGAATCCCCGTGGACGGGATAGCGGAGGTTGGTCAGCACCGCGTCTCCCCAGAAGTCCGACGGGCCGACGACCACCCAGGGCGCGACGGCGGCGGCCGCCAGAGCGACCGATGCCAGCGCGCGCCTGGGCCCGAACGCCGGCCAGGCCGCGGCGACCGGGACCAGCAGTGCCATGTGCTGCTTGCTGGCGAGGGCGACGGCGAACGCGACGACCGCCCAGCGGCCCCGGCCCGATGTCACCGCCCACACCAGCAGGCTGATGCACGCGGTGAGCAGCGGCTCGGTCCAGGACTGCTGGAGGGCGTACATGGAGCCGGGGAAGGCCAGTACGAGCAGTGGTAGCGCCGGCGGGAGCCTCGTCCCTGCCTGCGTGTCGTCCCGGGACATGATCGCGCGGATGGCGACGGCCGTGACCACCGAGGCGAGCAGCAGGCCGTAGCGGACGTCGGCGAGTAGCAGGCGGAAGGGCGCGAGGAGGAGCGTGGTGCCCGGCAGGTACGGGTAGACGTCGAACAACTGGTGCGCCGGATACCCGGCGGGGCTGGGCGCCCACTGCTGGCGGTACATGTCCGAGCCGTCGACCAGGCCGCGGGCGGAGACCTGCAGGAGGTGGAAGACGTCGATGCGCGGCTGCGGCGCTGCGATGATCATAGTGACGCCGGCGGCCGTCATGAGGCCGACAACCGGCCAGAAGCACGCCGGTGATGCCAGCCACCGCGCCGTGGCGCGGTCGTCCGGCGCCCGGCGCAGCCACTGCAGGATCGACCCGGCGGTGAGCAGACCGCCGGCCACGCCGAGCGCATCGGAGACGGACGCCCATCCGCCGCCGGCGTAGTACCGGGGACGCATCGCCACCCCCACCGCGAGGACCACGGCCAGCATCACCCACGGCGTCCCGCGGCCAGGGCGCGCGTCCGTGTCGGGCTCCACGCCAGGGTTCGGGCCGGGGCTCGGGCCGGGGCTCGGGACGCCCGCGTGCGCGCCCGCGTTGGCGACACCGACGAGCACCGCACCCCAGCCAACCAGCACCAACGGCAGCGGCCATGGGCCGCGCCCGTCGCCCGCGGCGATGCCCGCCGCGACGGCACACCAGCCGAGCAGCAGCGGGCCTGGCGTCCCCCCGGCCGGGCGGTCCCGGCGTAACCACCCGCAGGTCGTGGTCGGATTGTTCGCCCGGCCGGGTAGGAACGCCGCCATGACGTGCACCATGCCAGAGTCGTTACCGGGTCGCCGCGTCGACTCCGAGCCGGTTGGCCGAGATCGCGCGGTGGCAATCGTGAGGGGGTGCGGGCAGGCGCCCGGGCGGCTCATGCCAGACTGAGAAGCCGAGCCGGACTATTGTCCAGCGGTGTTCTAAGTGTGTCGCGCGGATGACCATCGCGTGCGGAGTTGAGGAGAGGTCAGGCACAGTGGCCGAAAAGCCCGAGGTCGTCGTTATCGGAGCCGGACCGGCAGGTCTGACAGCCGGCTGGGAGCTGGTGAAGCGGGACGTACCCGTGACGGTTCTCGAAGGTGACTCGGTGGTGGGAGGCATCAGCCGCACCGCGGAGCGTGAAGGCTGGCGCTTCGACATCGGCGGGCACCGGTTCTTCACCAAGGTGCCCGAGGTCGAGACTCTTTGGCACGAGATTCTGCCTGATGAGGATTTTCTGATGCGCCCGCGGTCGAGCCGCATCATGTACAACGGGAAACTGTTCGACTACCCGCTGCGTGCCGGCAATGCTCTGCGCGGCCTCGGCGTGCTTGAGGCGGCGCGATGCATCTTCTCCTACTTCTGGGCGAGGGTCCGGCCGCCGAAGGACCAGACCAAATTCGAGGGCTGGGTCGCGTCCCGTTTCGGCTGGCGCCTCTACGGGATCTTCTTCAAGACCTACACCGAGAAGGTGTGGGGGGTGCCGGCCAACACGATCGAGGCTGACTGGGCGGCGCAGCGTATCAAGAACCTCTCGCTGTCCAATGCCATCGTGAACGCGGTCATGCCGAAGCGGAACCAGAAGGACATCGCCTCTCTCATCGAGGAATTCCAGTACCCGAAGCACGGGCCCGGAATGATGTGGGAGACCGCGGCGGACAAGATCACCGAGCGCGGCGGCACGATCATACTTGAGGAGAAGGTCCGCAAGATCCACCATGCGGATGGGCGGGCCAGCGGCGTGACCACCGTGGTCACCGGCGGATACGGCCCCGGAGCGGGCGCGCCGGAGGCGTCCCGGACCGACATCGGGTCCGAGCACCGCTACAGTGCGGACGAGATCGTGTCGTCGATGTCGTTCTCCTCGCTGATCCGGGTGATGGATCCACCCGCCCCCGACCACGTGCTGGCGGCGGCAAACGCGCTACGCTACCGCGACTTCCTCACCGTCGCGCTGGTGGTGCCCGAGTCCGCTGGTTTTCCGGACAACTGGATATACGTGCACTCGCCCGAGCTGTTGGTCGGGCGCATCCAGAACTTCGCGTCGTGGTCGCCGTTCCTGGTAAAGGAGGGACGCACCTGCCTCGGCATGGAGTATTTCGTCTTCGAGGGCGACGAGACGTGGTCGATGCCCGACGAAGACCTGATCGCGCTGGCCACCAAGGAACTCGCCCAGTTGGGTCTGGTTCCGGCCGATCAGGTGGAACGCGGTTTCGTGGTCCGCATGCCGAAGGCATACCCGTTCTACGACGCGGACTACAAGAAGAACGTGGAAATCATGCGTGGATGGCTGGCCGAGGCCACACCGAATGTTCACCCGGTGGGCCGCAACGGTATGCATCGGTACAACAATCAGGACCACTCCATGTACACTGCGCTGCTTACCGTCCAGAACCTCGCTGACGGGGCCGAGCACGACGTGTGGAGCGTCAACGTGGAAGAGGACTATCACGAAGAGGTCTCTCCCGGTTACGCGAAGGAACCGCGTTAGTCGGCGTCGCGGGAACCAGAGGGGGAACTGACCGTGACCGACGTCGCGGTACGGCCGTTGGAGAACATCCCGGGGCCGGCCGAGGGGAGCCGGCCTCGCGTACAACGGGACGGCGTTGTCTTCAAGACAATAATTTTCGCTCTCGTTGTCACAGCTGTGGCGGTACGTTTTTCCGCCCGCCAGGCGTTGTGGTTGGACGAGGCGCAGAGTGTCGCCATTGCGCGGCTTCCGCTGACCGGGCCCGACACAACGCTGTTTGACGGGCTTCGCCAGGATGGTTCGCCGCCGCTGTACTACCTGCTGTTGCACGGCTGGATCGAGTTGTTCGGAGTCGGCACGTTCGCGGTGCGGACACTGTCCGCTCTGACGAACCTGGCCGCAGCCGGGCCGCTGTACCTGCTGGCTCGCCGCGTCGTCGGCGAGCGCGCCGCGCGGGTGGCGGTGGTGCTCTACCTCACCTCACCGTTCGCGCTGTACTTCGCCACCGAGACCCGGATGTACAGCCTGGTGGTGCTGCTGACCGCAGCTGGCGGGCTGGCACTGGAAGCCACGCTCAAGCGGCGCTCGGCGGGTTCGGTCGCCGCGTTGGCGCTGTGCTCCGGCATGCTGGCGCTCACCCACTACTGGTGCTTCTACCTGCTGTTCACGGTGGCCGGCTGGCTTGCGCTGATTGTGGTGAGGCCGCGGGCGGCGTGGGGTGCCCGGCCACCGCTGGCAGCACTGGCCGGCATCGCCGGTGGGGCCCTGGTGTTCGCTCCCTGGTTGGGTGGGTTCTTCTACCAGATGGCGCACACCGGGACGCCATGGGGAGAACCGGCGACCTTCGCGGCGATCTCACATGCCTACGGGCAGTGGGCGGGTGGTCCCACCACCCAGGGGCGGACGCTGCTGTTCCTCATCACCGGGCTCGCCGCCGCGGGGATCGCCGGCCGGGCGGTCGACGGCCGCTACGTCCTGGTCGACCTGAAGGGTATGGAACCGGGTCGCACGCTGTTCTTCCTGGCCACGGTGACGCTCTTCGTCGCGGTGGCCGCGGGAAAGGTGGTGGGCAACGCCTGGGCGGATCGGTACACCGCCACCGCGTTCGTGCCGTTCCTGTTGGTCATCGGCCTCGGTGCGACCGTGGTCGTGGACAGTCGACTGTTCCGCGGGATCATCGTCGTGTGTGCGTTGCTCGGGCTTGTCGCTGGCTATGGCGACCTGTCCCGCACCCGTACCCAGGCGAGCCAGGCCGCGGCCGTGCTCGAACGTATCGGGCGGCCCGGCGACGTGCTGCTGGTCTGCCCGGACCAGCTCGGCCCGGGCCTGTCCCGCACCGTTCCGTCCTGGATGCACGTGTATGTCGTCCCGACCTACCTACCGCCGGACCGCGTTAACTGGACGGACTACGAGACGCGTAACTCGAAGGCGAACGGCGTCGCCGTCGCAGACATGGCGCTCGCGCAGGCCGGCCCGGCCCACACGGTGTTCTTCGCCGGGTCGGGTGCCTACCGGACATACGAGACCCTGTGTACCCAGGTCCGTGGCCGTCTGCAGGACAGGCGTCCACTGGCCGACGAGGTGATGCGCCAGGGCGAGTCGGCCAGGGTGTGGGAGAACTTCACCCTCCTACGCTTCCAGCCCTGACCTCCCTTGGGCTCATTGGGATCGATGGCTGGATCGCCGTCGGCGGTGCGATCGTGGTTCTTCTCGCCGTCGGCGGCGGACGCCCGTCCCGCGCAGCCCCCGCGGGGCGGACCAGACCCGCGGGGATGGCGGACGCCGCCGCTACGAACGCTGCCGCTACGCGACATCACCCTCGCCTGGTGTGCCACCCGCATCGTGACCGGTGCCGCGTACGCCCTGGCCCGCTACATCAGCGGCCAGCTCGCCGCGGGACATGACGCGCTGCATCCAACGGTTGCCACGCCGTTCCGGCTGACCGGCCTGCTCGGCTGGGATGCCGGCTGGTACGCAGGTATCGCCGAGCACGGATACGCCGGGGTCGGCGGGCAGGGGCTGCGTTTCTTCCCCCTGCTGCCGCTGCTGGTCCGGGCGGTCGCCGTGGTTCCCGGCCTGGGCGGCCATACCGGCGGCATATTGCTCGTCCTGGTCAACATGATCGCTTTTGTCTTTGTGGCGGCGCTCGCCTGGCTGGCCCGCTCCGAGGGTCTCGACCCGGCGGCAACCTCGCGGGTGGTGTGGCTCGCCTCGTTGGCACCGCCCGCGTTCGTGCTGGTCATGGGCTATACCGAGGCATTGTGGGGGCTGCTGGCCGTTGGTGTGTTCGCGGGCCTGCGGACCCGGCGGTGGGAACTCGCCGCGGTCTGTGGGCTGCTTGCAGGGCTGTGCCGACCGGTCGGCATCCTCCTGGTGGCACCGGCGGCACTCGAGGCCCTTCGCGGGTTGGGGACAGTCGCGCGCACGGACCGGCTGCGCCGGGCAGCGGCCGTGCTCGCACCCGCAGCCGGCTTCGCGCTCTTCGGGTTGTGGGCGCAGATTGCATATGGTGATGCTCTGCTGCCACTGCGGCTACAACGACAGGAGTCGCTGCACGGCAGCTCGTCGAATCCCGCCGCTGTGCTCTGGGCGGCGGTCCGGGGCATCATCCACGGCCAGGTGGGTACGGGCCTGCACGTGCCATGGTTGGCGCTGTCCGTGGTCCTGCTCGTCGTGATGGCGCGGACGCTGCCGGCGTCCTACACGCTGTGGGCCGCGTTGACGACGGCCGCGGTACTCACTGGCAGTAACCTTGATTCAAGTGAACGGTACGTATATGGAACCTTTCCATACCTTTTTGTCGCGGCCGGGCTCACCCGACGCGACGACGTCCTGCGCATCGTCCTTGCGGTCTGCGCCGCGATGCTGGTGGTGTACGCGTCGCTGGCGTTTCTCGGTCTTTACGTACCATGACGGGTCGTGTCGCTCGGGGTAGACAGGCGGCGTGAACCATCGGGTTCATCACTCTCGTTGTCCACCCTGTCGTTACGGTGGCGTCATGGACGTGGAGTACCAGCGTTTGTATCTGCCGCCCGGCACCGACCGACGCCAGGCGCTGGCGGTGCTCACCCTGCACGCCGAGTTCGGTGACTGGGAACTGGAGCGGCTCCGCCTGCTGCCGGATGGTTCCCGGCGGGTCGTCCTGCGTCGTGCCCGGCGTAAAGGTGGACTTCCCGGATATCTACCGACCTGACCGTCCCGCGAGGTTACCTGGCCACGGAGCGCGGATCAGCACCCGGTGTCAAGCACCCGGTGTCAAGCACCCGGTGTCAAGCACCCGGTGTCAAGCACCCGGTGTCAAGCACCCGGTGTCAAGCACCCGGTGTCAGGTGACCGGGGCCGGTAGGCGGGGCTGTCGGCTGGTCCGGGGGCTGCTCCGGGGGCTGATCTGCGGGTTTGCCGGCAGTCGCCGGCCCGCCGAGGCTGTCGCGCACGGCGGCCAGCTCGGCCCGCACCGCGCGTAGCTCCGTTGCAAGATCATCAGCTTGACGTTCCGCGCGTTCGGCGCGGGCACGGGCATCCGCTCTGCCTTCGACGAGCACCCCCTGGCGTTCGTCCGCCACCCGGTTGGCGTGGTCGAGCCGCCGGTCGGCGTCGGCCTGGATGCGGGCGATTGCGGCGTCGGTGCTCTCCTGCTGGCGAACCAGGTCCAGGCGCAGCCGGTCAGCCTCGGCTCGCGCCTCGGCTGTGGTCCGTTCACCCGCGTCCGCCCGGGCCAGGGCGGCGTCTCTGGCCGCGGTGGCGGCAGCCACGGCCTGGACGGCTTCCTCCCGGGTGTGCGCGAGTGCGGCCGCGGCTTCGCTGCGCGCCGTTGCGACGGCTGCGTCCGCCACCTGACGGGCCTGGCTGATTTCCGCGTTCGCCTGCTGTCGGACCTGCGCGACCCGGGTGTCGGCGTCGCGCCGCACCGCACCGAGGGCCGCTGCGGCTTCGGCCTGGACGGCGTCAAGGGCTGCTCGCGCCTGGTCACGGGCCGCGGCATGCACGTCGCGTTCGGCCTCCAGACCGATCCGTTGCTCGTCGAGTTGGTCCACGGCTGCTACCGCCTCGGCGGCGACCGCTTCGGCCTCGATCCGGGTTGCCTGCGCACCGCGGGCGGCCTGCTCGGCCCGGACCGCCCGGGCGACGGCTTCGGCGACCCGCTCGGCGGCTTCCGCCTCCACCGTCTCGACACGGGCTTCCGTAGCCGCAATATCGCCAAGAGTCGCCATTTCGTGGACGAAACCGTCCAGCGCGCGGGTGAGCCCGGTGGCCAACGCCGTGATCTGCCCCGCCAGCGCGTCGGCTCGTGGACGTGCGCCGCCGGTGAGCCCGGCGGAGGCCGCTGTCGGACTCACCGTCGCGGTGGCGGTGGGTATACCGGCAATGTCCCGCCGCCGACGGTAGGCGGAGAGTCGGTTGTGTGCGGAGTCATCGCAGTACGCGGGCGGCCGTCCAGGCCCGACCGGAGCACTCGGTGGCTGGGCGCACCCCGGGTATGCGCATGTGGCCGGATCGGTCTCGTTGACCACCACACCCTCGGTCATGATAGTGCTCACCGTCCGTTCCAGATTCCGTGAGCGGCCGTCGACCTTGTCCTGGTCGACCGGGACACGGTCGACCAGGACAAGGATGCACGAGTGAGCGAACCGTCCGAAGCAGCGGTTACCGGGGTCGCATTGTTCGATCTTGACGGCGTCCTGGTCCGCGGTGACACGTTCACCCGACTGTTGCGTCGTCACCTGTCGCAGTCCCCGTGGCGCACGGCTCTGGTCGTGCCGGTGACGCCCCTGCTGGCGGTGCGCCCGCTCCGCCCGGCCGCGGCACGGATGATCATGAGGCTTGCGCTGCTGGGCTTCGACGCCCCGCGGTTCCGGGCGCGGGCACAGGCGTTCGGCCGGGATCTCGCGGTCGACGGCAGCGTGGCGATACCCGAGGCCGTGGCCACCCTGCGCCGCCATGCCGGCGCGGGTGATCGGGTCGTGGTCGTCACGGCATGTGAACACGATCTCGCCCGTGCGGTTCTCGACGGACTCGGGTTGGGCGAGGTGGAACTGATTTCGTCCCGACTGTCCTGGGGCCGGTTCGGCGTCGGCCGGGGCAGCCTGCACAACTACGGGTCGCGCAAGCCGCGGCAGCTTGCCGCCCACGGGATTGAGCCGCCCTGGGAGCACGCGTACAGCGACTCGCTGGCCGATCTGCCCATGTTGGCGGCTGCCAACCAGGCGATACTGGTCAATCCCGCCGGAAGGGTCGCATGGCGTGCACAGCGGGCGCTCGGCGGGCGGCTGCGGATCGTCCACTGGTGAGGCCCGGTCCGGCGGGAACTCCGGTAGACGGTTGCCAATGGGTAGCAGACCTGCCCTAGCACCTTCTTCTACATGTGTTAGCGGGTTCGCGTGGTGCACCCGCCGGATTCGGCTCCCGGCCGCTACTGTCACCCACCGTGACAGCACGATTCCGCGCCGGATGGCGCATGCGTATTGACGGCAGCACCGCAGGCCGGGGGTGGGCGGCGAAAGGTCCACCCGCCTGGCGTCCATCGTCCGGAGCAGGGTTTACCGGCGCCCTTGCACTCGTCATATGCCTGGCCATCTCCGGCCCGGCCACGGCGCTAGCCGCTGTCGGCGGGCAGCCGAAAACCACCGATATGACCGGCATGGCCGGCATGGCGATGCCGAGTCCGGAAAACACGTCCTACTGGGATGGTGTCGGCGGTGCGGCATTCCACCCGACCGGACAGGTGCGCACCTACTATGTCGGTGCCGATGAGGTCGTCTGGAACTACGCCCCGGACGGGCGCGACGACATCACCGGTCAGGCGTTCGACCCGATCGCGAAAACGTACGTCCAATCCGGACCCGGACGCATCGGAACGAGCTATCTCAAGTGTCTCTACCGCGGCTACACCGACGCGAATTTCGCCAGTCTGGCCCCGCGCTCCCCGCAGGATGCGTACCTGGGCTTCCTGGGCCCGGTCATCCGGGCCGAGGTCGGCGACACCATCAAGGTGGTGTTCCGCAACGCCTGCAGGATTTCTGACAGCGTGCATGCACACGGTGTGTTCTACACCAAGGCGAACGAGGGTACGCCCTACGCCGACAACACCTCCGGGGTGGACAAGCTTGACGATGCCATACCCACCGGAGGCACGCACACCTACACCTGGCTGGTGCCCGACCGGGCGGGCCCGGGCCCACACGACGGTAGTTCGGTCATGTGGATGTACCACTCCCATACCAGCGAGGTCACCGACACCTATGCCGGACTCATCGGCCCGATGGTCATCACAGCCAAGGGGAAGGCGCGGCCGGACGGCAGCCCCGCCGACGTCGACCGTGAGATCTTCACGTTGTTGACAATCACGAACGAGAACTGGAGCCCGTATCTACAGGAGAACCTCCGCCGTTTTGCCCAGCAGCCGTATCCGTCACAGGACGACAGCAACTTCGTCCGGTCCAACCTGCGGCACGGCATCAACGGCTACATTTTCGGCAACGAGCCGATGATCACTATCAAAAAAGATGAGCACGTCCGCTGGTACGTGATGAGTATGGGCGGTGAACAGGACCTGCACACCCCGCACTGGCACGGCAACGACGCGGTCGTGGGCGGAATGCGGATGGATACCGTTCCGCTGCTCCCCGGTACCATGGCAGTGGCCGACATGGTACCCGACAACGTCGGCATCTGGCTTTTTCACTGCCACGTGAACGAGCACATCACCGCCGGCATGCTGACCCGGTACCAGGTCGTGTCCGGCACAGGCACAGGCAGCAGTAGCACCGGCGGTACCGGCACCACCGCATCGGCGTCCGGGTCGGGGGCCACAACGATGCCGGTGCCCAAGGGTGCTGTCTCGGCGGGTGAGGGCGGGATAGCCAACCCCCCGTCCGCCGTTCCCGCTGCGTCGGCGGTAGCCGCCATCGTCGTGATGGTCGCCGGCCGCAGGATCGTCCGCCGCCGCCGCAGTCGGACGATGGGCTGACAGCCACACCGTCCACCCCATTGGCGCATTGGTCATCGCTGGCCAGGCCCGCGCCGTTGCCTCGCAGCGGGCCTGGCCAGCGATATGTCGGGATTCCCCAGTTGTCCGGGCCCGTGTCTCTCGCGGGTCGGGCCTCCTGTGGGCCGTGGCAGCGCTGCGGTCGGACATCCATTGTGCATATTGCCGACACGATACACGGCGCCGTCGACACCGGGTTTTCCGGCGCCGTCGTACAATCACCGCCGGATAGCCACGCAGTCGATCCGCCTGCCCACGTACCGCGTAAGGCGGGGCTTTACCCGACAGGTGGCAGCCCCGTCACAATATCGCCGGCGGGACGAGGCCACAGTAGGGATGAGCGCGAGTACGCGCACGTTACCGGCAGCCGTAGCTGCTATCAACATCGGATACGGACTGTGTGCCTCTTCACGTAACCTTGCATTCTGGGCCGTCGTTGCACGTATGGTCTTCGCCGTGCCTTCGAGAGGAAGGCACGCGTCGGACGGCACGCCGAATCCTGCCCCCGTCCGATGAAAACCAGACCGGTGGCAGGAACGGGGGAACCACTTTCGGACGTCGACGTCAGGCGTCCTCGGGGTGAAGCCGCACATCGCGGCCGGGCACTCCCAGCCCGAATCCGACAGCTCACCTCGCAGGCGTGGGGAAGGACATCTACATGTCCAACGTACGTTCCGGCGACCGTGGAATCAGTCGAATCAAAGCACGGGCCCGGGTATTGATCGCTGTGCCGGCACTTGTTGCCGCCATCGGCGGAGGCAGCGTCGCGCTGTCGCAGCCGGCAAGTGCGGCCCCGTCCGCGGACGGGGCGCTGGCCGCCATTTCGAAGTGCGAATCCGGTGGCAACCCGAGCGTTGTCAACTCGATCGGCGCCGGCGGACTGTTCCAGTTCCTGCCCGGTACCTGGCACGGTGTCGGCGGGTCCGGCCTGCCGCAGAATGCCAGCGCCTCCGAGCAGTGGATGCGTGCGCGGATGCTGTACGCGCAGCAGGGCACCAGCCCCTGGTACGCCTCGAAGCACTGCTGGGCCGGAAAGGCCTAACAGGCTCGACGGCCAAAGGGCGTGCGATCATGTTCTTCTCGCACGCCCGGCGGCCTCAAGCGGTCTCGACGGCCAAAGGGCGTGCGATCATGTTCTTCTCGCACGCCCGGCGGTTTTAAGCGGTCTCGACGGCGCCCGGGGGGAGATTCTGCCAAATGGGATCTCCCCCCGGCCGGTCGCGTTGCCGGTCAGGAATGTTTTCCAGCCGCCTGGCCGTACGGCGGTCTGGTCCGCTCAAGCTCCAACGCGATGTCGATGAGATCAACCCGCTCGAGGGTGTCGATCTGATCGACATCGATCCAGGCGGCCTGGTCGGTGGAACCGCCAATCTCATGCCGAAGCACGCCGCCGACCACCCGGGCCGTGTAGATGATCCGCACGGTGTGATGGTCGACTGTGCCGCCGGTGCCGCGCGGAAAACATCTGCGCATCGAGTCCACACCCAGCAGCGATTCGATCACGACGTCGTACCCGGTTTCCTCCTCGACTTCACGTACTGCCGCGGCCAGCGGATCCTCGCCGTGATCGATGCCGCCTCCGGGTAGAGTCCAGAACTTCCCGCCCGTGCCGACGAAGCGCGCAAGAAGGATCTTCCCTTCGTGGATGCAGACCGCGTACGCAGCGACCCGCAGCTCCCGGACCAGAACCGGTTGACCGTCGTCATCCCCTGACATCCCCCACACGATGCCAGCTCCGAGATCGACCCGGCGAGGGTATTGCTCGATTCAGCGGTCGAGGAACAACTATGATCATCCGGCCGTCTGTAGCGCGGTGATCAGCCACTCCAGCGCCTCGATCATCGGGCTGGCAACCGCCACCGTCGGCGTGTCGCCGCTGACGAGCGCAACGAGTTCCCAGAACCGGTAGACCCGTCGGTCGGTGAACGTTTCAAGATCGTCTATGAGTGTTGCCCGCCACGCCGAGGTGTCACGGTTCCCGGTCGTCTGCGCGTACGACGCGGCGATCGCGGCCGCCAGCGCCGTGCCGTCGGTGGAGACCGGGTCGATCCCCTCGGTGTATGCCTGCGTGGCCCGGCTCGCCAGAACGGTGTTGAAGGCCTCCTGGTGTCGGATGGTCGCTTCTTCGCTGACGTGCTTGGCCGCGCCCCGTTGCGCCATGGTCCTGACCCGGGCGGTGAAATCCTCATCCTGGATCAATGTCACCAGTTCCACCCAGGCCTCGACCTGCTCGCCGGTCGGGTCCTCGGGCAGCTCGGGAAATGAGGCTCGGATCATCGTCTCGAATTTCCCACCGGCTCCGCTGCCACCGTCCAGGCCATTGCCGTCAAGACCCTTGAACACGGTGTCGAGAAAGCCGTCCAGAATCCGTGTGCGTTCCGCCGCATCGAGTTTCGCCAGTCGGTGCATCAGTTCCATCTCCTCCCAGTCGGATCCGCGGACCGCGACCGCCCGTAGCACTGCCTGCCGTAGCCGCAGCACCCTGACCTGTGCGCCGAGCGCCTCGGCATGCGCACCTGCCACCTCGGCCACCGTGATCTCCTGCGCGAGTACCTTCGCGACGGTCGGAAGGTCGATGCCCAGGTCACGCAAGGTGCGCACCAGCTCGAGGCGGGCCACCGCCATCGCGTCGTACAATCGGTAACCGGCGTTGCTGCGCGCAACCGGCTCGACCAGATGCTCGTCGGCGTAGAACCGGATGGTGCGTACCGGCACCCCGGTCAGTTCCGAGAGCCGCCCGATCGTGATCAGCCGGTCGGTCGCGTGTCCCTCCATGAACCGCCACGATCCAGGTTCCAGTAGGTGGAGACTCAAGCTGATGGCAGCCGGCACGGTGGTGACGTGCGTCACATTCGATTCGGACGGCATCGCATCGTCCGCGGCCGGCCAGACGGTGGAGGTCCTCATGGACGTACATCTTGATCATGTCGTCCTGTGGGTGGCGGACCCACTGCGGTCGCTGGACTTCTACCAGCGCGTGGTCGGGCTCCCACCGGTACGGGCGGAGGAGTTTCGCGCGGGGGCGGCGCCGTTCCCGAGCGTGCGGGTGTCGACCGAGTCCATCATCGACCTGATGCCGCGGGCTGCCGCCGCCGCTGTCAACGCCGTCCCAGGAGCCGACCGAACCGCTGGCCATCCTGTCAACCACATCTGCCTCGCGATGGGCCGCGAGGAGTTCGATGCCCTCCGCCGCCGGTTGGCGGACAACGGCGTCGGCGTGCCGGTAACCATGGAGCAGTCGTTTGGTGCGCGTGGCATGGCGCCGCGGGCGTTTTACTTCGCAGATCTCGACAACAACGTGATCGAGGCCCGTTACTACCCCTCGTCACCTGCGTCCGACGCATGAATCCATCGTCAGCGGGAGGGGAGCGCGTCCCGCCATGACCAGAGCGAGCAGGACCACCATTGCGGTGGCGGCAGCGAGGCCCGCCGCCCCGGGGAAGTGCCGGGCGGACAGGCCGAGGGCGACCGGGGGGATGCCCACCAGAGTCAACAGCGCGCTTTTCACCCCGACCCGGCTGGGCGGGCGGGCCATCACCCACAGGATCACGGCGAGAAGCGCGCCGAAAAGCAGCAGGCCGATATAGGGGTCGGCGGCTTCGGTGGCGTCCGCGGCCTGCCGTTGCGCCGCGCTGGTGCCGGGGACCATCACGGGGCCCACGATGTCGGGTATCCGGTCGGGGAAGAGCGCGATCGCGCTCAGTCCGAGGAGCGCGACGAGCAGCGCGGCGAAGGTGCCGGCACACAGCGCCGCCATGACGCCCTGATCGGCACGACCGGTGCGTCCGGTGGTCCACACCGCGGCCGCCGCGGGCGCACCGATGGTAACCAGCGCCAGCCAACTGCCGTGCCAGGGAAGGCCTGCGGCCAACGGCGGCCCGATTCGCTCGAAGGGCATCACCGCGAACGATGCCAGCCCCGCGACGAGCCCCGCGCAGGCCCCAGCGCCAAGGCCCGGGCCACCGAAACCGGCGCGGCCCGTGGTCGTTGCCAGAAACACCCCGGTATAGAGCGTCAGCAGAAACACGAACATCGGGGTCTTGGGGCCGGGCTGGAGGAATGTAGCCGTGCTGTCTCCCACCGCCAGGATCAACAGACCCAGTCCCATCAGGGTGTAGCCGCTGACGCGTACGACCTGGGCCGCCCGTTCCGCCCGGACCGGGCCGAAGAAACCCGGGCGGCCGCCGAGCCAGACAAGCAGGGTCAGGACCAGTACCCCGGGGATGATCTGGCCGATCACCCTGGACAACGCGACCTCACCGGCCAGCACCAGGCCCATCGCTGCGGCTATGCCCACCGGGCGCCAGGCTCTCTGTGCCTTCACGGTCTGTAGTAGAGCTGCGCGGGTACAGCCCAGGGCAAAGCACCAGCGTTCGGCGGATCCGTCAATGGTGGCCAATTCGGCCCGCATCGCGCATCCCCATTCGTGACGTGCCGCCGGAAGCAATCTGACAGCGATGTCGAGGTACCGGCCGGCCGGGTCGCAACCGAAGGCGCCCATCACGCGGTCCGCAGGTCGCCACGGGCGTGGCGCTCCGCTGGCACGGGCACTGGCACTGGTATCGGGGCAGGCGCTGAGACCGGGGCCAGCTGGTTCGCCAGTTCCCGGCCGGCGCCGGTGAGCCGATAGAGGTGGCGGGGTGGGCGTCCGGCGAGCTCGTCGGACCGCTGTTCCCAGCAGGTTTCCAGCAGGCCCCGGTCGGCGAGTCGGATCAGGATCGGGTAGAGCGAGCCGGCCTTGAGACCGACCTCCTGCCCGAGTTCATAGCCGTAGCGCCACACCGTCGGCGTCGCGATCAGCGCCCGCAGCACGGCTACGGTTTGCGGGGAGGAACGTCGGGTCCCGGTCATCGGACAACTCTATCTACATAGACATCCGAGCGGGCGGGACGTTCGAGACGCTGATCGGAGCCTCGTTCCCCGAACTGCCCGCGGACCCGAGCAGGTCGAGGCCTGGGTGGAACTGGTGACCCTGATCCAGGACCAGGATTTCACCACCCGGGTCAGAACCATGGCCCAGCGGGGTGCGGCCCAACACGTCAGCGAAGAAGCGACCATAGGGCAGCGGGAAGCTTTCAACACGGTGCTGGCCGCCCCCTGCGCGCAGGCCCATGCCGAGGGGATCGACCCGACATCGGCCGCTGGAATGGCACTGGCGACCATGATCACCGCGGCGTACGCGGAGACAGCCGGGCTTCATGATCAATGGAATGGCTGATCGCCGCGCTGCGAGCGGCCAGCTGACGATCAGGCGCCACCTTCTGGACAGAATAGCGTGGGATAATGGGCCATGGCTTGTGGACGTGACGTGGCGGGCGATCCTGACGCCGCAGCCGTGGTGCGCATGGTCGGCGAGGCGTGGTGCGCACTCGGCGGCGCGGACAGCGCGGGAGCGGACGGCCGTGCGGGGCCGGTGACGTTCGACGGGCCGGCCGTGACCCTTCCGTCGCCCCTGCCGGTGACGGCGCTCGCCGTCGCCACTGTTGCCGCGGCCGCTCGCGCCGCGTCGGAACTGGCGGCCCTGCGTCGAGGCATCCCCCGCGGACCGGTCGCGCACATCGACAGCCGGGCGGTGGCCGTCGCCTTCCACAGCGAACGGCACCTGCGCCGCGACGGTGCCGGCTTCGGCTCCTTCGACCCGCTCTCCCGGTTCTTCCGGACGGCGGACGGCTGGCTGCGTACCCACGGCAACTACCCGCACCACCGGAGACGCCTGCTCACGGCGCTCGGACTCGGCGACCTCGTCGACGTGGACGGCACGGCCGCCGAGGCGGCCCTGGCCGCGGTGATCCGAGTGCTGGCCGCGTCGCGGGCCGGCGACGCGGAGGACGCGATCACCGGCGCGGGCGGCGTCGCGGCCGCCGTCCGGACGCCCGACACGTGGCTCGCCCACCCGCAGGGCGCGACCGTTGCCACCCTGCCACTCATCGGCGTGCGCCAAGCGGACGCCGGGGTCCCGACAACCGTCCCGGGACACTGGGCGCGTGCGGTCACGGGCGGCGGGCCGCCAGCCGCCGGGATCCGTGTGCTCGACCTGACCCGTGTGATCGCTGGCCCGATCGGCACCCGCACGCTGAGCCTGCTCGGAGCGGACGTGCTGCGGGTCGACAGTCCACGCCTGCCCGAGATCGCCGAGCAGCACCTCGACACCGGTCCCGGTAAGCGCTCGACCCTGCTCGACCTCGACGCGCAGGCCGACCGCAAGGCGTTCGACGCTCTGCTCGCCGAGGCCGACGTAGTCGTGACCGGATACCGGATGGACGGCCTGGCCGCGCGCGGGCTGGCCCCCGACGCGCTACTGGAACGCCGTCCCGATCTTGTCGTCGCGACGCTGTCCGCGTGGGGGGCGCACGGGCCGTGGGCGGGCAGACGCGGGTTCGACAGCCTGGTCCAAGCCGGCACGGGGATCGCCGTGCGCTGCCCGCCCGGCGCAGACGGAACACCTGGCACGCTCCCGGCACAGGCTCTCGACCACGGCACCGGCTACCTGCTCGCCGCCGCGGTACTGCGCGGACTGGCCACCCGGATGGCCAACGGCGTCGGAGGCGTCTACGAACTGTCGCTGGCCCGCACCGCGGCCTGGCTGCTCGGCACCGACCGCGCTGGCGGCAACAGCGAAGCGGATCGTCCGGATGCCGTCGTCCCCAGCTCACCGGCGCGCGAACTGCCCGACCCGTCGCCCTGGCTCGCCGAGGTCGATACGCCGGCGGGCCGGCTCACGTACGCGCTGCCGCCCGTCATCCTCGACGGGACGCCGCGCACCTGGACCCGACTCGCCGAGCCCTTCGGCGCATCGGCGCCCGCCTGGCTGGCCTGACCTCCGCTGATCGAGCTGTGTTCGCTGGAGCGCGCGCAGCATCGCGCTGGTCGTCAGCGACGGCTGGGTGGGCGCTCCACCGGACGGGCCGAGCGGGTGAGCCGGACCGCGGCGCAGGCGAAGAACGGCGCGCTGGACGAGATGGCCGGTCCGGTGCGCGGGTGGGACCGTCGCGCACCGGACCGTCAACCGCTATCGGACCCGGAGGTGATAGGTCACATTTGATTCGAACGTGGGCGGGTCAGCGGTGTTGGAGCAGGCGACATAACAGCCGCGCAGGTGAAGCGTGTGCTCCCCCCTGCTCAGCGGGTACAGCATGATCCAAAATCCGTCGGCCACCGACGGGTAGATTCCGGGATCATAGCCGAAATAGTTGGTCGGCACCGCCGGCAGCAGGAAGGGCGATGACCGGAACCGGTACGCGTCCAGGTTCTGCAACTGCACACCGTCGACGCTTGCCTCCTTGAGAATCACTCCGTCCATCTGCGCCTTGGCACACGATGTGATCTCGCTCAAGGTCTTGCCGTCAAACGGTATCGAACACCAGCCGTTGATGACGGGGAACAGAATGGCCTTTCCGCGCGGTACGGTACAGGTCCGCTCCGCGGATCCCATCGCGCCGGCCAGAAACCAGACGGGGCCGGACTGCAACACCGCGCACCGGGCACCCGTGGGGTCATTGAGCGCGCTGATGGCCGCCGGTTGGAGGAACGCCCACTTCCACCAGATGACCGACCACTGTGCGTATGTCATTCCAGATGGGTGCGAGGACGGGGGGAAGACGCCCGGATTCAGGTTACCCGGGTCGGCACGCGCCTTTACCCGTGAAACGGCGGGTGCGTCGGAGCCGGGCAGCCCGACATCGATCGTGAGGTCGCCCAGATCGACGCCGCCGCTGTTGATGCCGAGATCGTCGGCGTGGGTGGTGTCCGGTCGGTCCAGAGCAGATGTCGCCTGGGCCGGGCCCGCGGTTCCGATCGCGGCGGCGACGAGCAGCGCTCCGAGGACCGTCGCTGTGATCTTTTTAATTGCCGTCTCCCAATCTTTGTGTTTACCAGGGGTATTCCGGTCGCAGTCGGGAGATCGCCGGCACGGGTGGATTCCGGTACCGCGCACCCGGTCGGCGCGTGTCTTTGCGAAGCTTGTCGGCGTCGGTGGCAGCGGTTTTAAGTCTCGTTAAGCTCCTCCTCAGGGAACTAATGTCCTGGCGAGGTAGACGGTAGGGCGGATGGCCACTCGCGGCAAAAAGACACGCGGCCTCTCCGGTTCGCGGGGAAACGCCGCAATGAGAAAAGCGTCGTCATATATCGGCTGCTGCTCGTGCTTCGGGGTATCCGTTCGTGTTCCGCCCCCGCGGCATTTTGGGAGCCGTGCGGGGACCTGGATGTCGGCGGCGGGCTGCGCGCGGCCCTGGCCGTCCGTGCTCGCCCGGCACCCGACGCGCCGGCCCGCCGAGGGCGAGCCGGTGACCGACCAGCAGGCACTGCACCTGCACGGTTCCCGCTACATCGGAGTGCGGTCGCGGTTCTACGATGACGTCGTCCGCGACGCGCTCCGCGGCGGTGTCCGCCAGATCGTCCTTCTCGCCGCGGGCCTGGACACGCGAGCGTTCCGACTTGACTGGCCAGCCGACGTCACGCTCTACGAAGTGGACCAACCGCAGATGATTGACTTCAAAGAGGATGTGCTCCGCGGCGAGCAGGCGCAACCGGGCTGCCGGCGTATCGCGGTCGGGACCGACCTGCGCGAGGACTGGCCAGCCGCGCTCACCACCGCAGGGTTCACCCGAAGCGTCCCGGCCGCCTGGGTCGCGGAGGGACTCCTCGCCTACCTCCCGGCGGACGCCGAGGAACGCCTTCTGCGGCAGATCCACCAGCTCTCCGCTCCCGGCAGCCGCATCGCGCTTGACCGCATCGCCCAGGTGAACCGCCTCACGTCCGACGCCGCGCCGCTGGATCAACTCAGCAGCCGGCATATCCACCCGATTGTCGGCGGATGCTACGGAGACCCCAGGTGGTCAAGGTGTGCCCTATTAGGGCGACGACGATAGCCACCGCTACGAGGCGGATTACGCTCCATGTCGTCACGGCGACCGATCCTTGCATCGGGGCATCGAATTTGAGCCGCTGCGAAGTATCGACGATAGCCA